>DASRHU010000136.1:0-90470 GCA_035650335.1 Gemmatimonadaceae bacterium
ACATGGACCTCTCCCGGTACGCCGACCTCTTCCTGACCGAGAGCCGAGACCACCTCTCGGCCATCAACCATCAGCTGCTCGAGCTCGAGCGGGCGCCTAACGCCCCCGAGCCGATCAGCGCGATCTTTCGCGCCGTTCACACGCTGAAGGGAATGAGCGCGACGATGGGGTACGACGCCGTCGCGGGGTTGAGTCACGAGCTGGAGACGGTGCTCGACGGCGTTCGCCGCGGGGAGCGCGTGATCACGCCACCGGTGATGGACGTCCTGTTCGAGGCGGCGGACGTCCTCGAGTCGTGCGTCGACCAGGTGGTGCGCGGTGAGACCGTCGGCCCCGAGGTCGCCACGGTCATCGAGCGATTGCGGGCGATGAACCGCATGAGTGGCGAGTTTCCGGTGATCGCCGACCCGACGGCCGCGGCGCCCCCGATGCCGTCCGTGCCGACGCCACCGACGTCTCCGACACCGTCGTCCCTCTCCCTCCGCGTTCGGCTCGCGGCCAACGCCCCGCTGCGCGGCGTGCGCGCGTTCGTCGTCGTCAAGCGCGCCGAATCGTTAGGGCGCGTGCTCGCGGTCGTACCGCCGGTGGAGGCGCTACAGGCCGAGCAGTTCGAGCGTGATTTCGTGATTCGCCTGGAGACGGATGCGTCGCCGGCGGATGTCGTGGCGGTGTTGCGCTCCGCCGGCGATGTCGAGCGGGTAGACGTCGAGGACGCGCGAGCCAGGTCCGCGGCCGAGGGCACCGAGGGCGGACGGGCGCGCGGGGCGCGCAACGTCCGCATTGACCTGCGACGTCTCGACGCGCTCATGAACCTCATTGGCGAGCTGGTGATCACGCGCGGGCGGCTGCTCGAGCTCGCGATGATGCGCGACGATGCCGCGCTCACCGATGCCGTCACCGAAGCGTCCCGCCTCGTCACCGACCTGCAGGACCAGATCATGGCGAGCCGCATGGTGCCGGTGTGGCAGGTGTTCGACCGGTTCCCACGACTCGTTCGCGATTCCTCGCGGGCGCTCGGGAAGCAGATCGAGTTCACCATCGAGGGGAAGGACATCGAGCTCGACCGGTCGATGCTCGACGAAATCGGCGAGCCGGTGGTGCACCTGCTGCGGAACGCGATCGATCACGGCTTCGAGATGCCCGGCGAGCGTCGCGCCGCCGGTAAGCCCGCCGCTGGAAAGCTGGTGCTGTCGGCGGCACGGGAGCGCTCGTCGATCACGATTCGCGTCACCGATGACGGACGCGGCATCGATCGCGAGCGGGTGCTGAAGAAGGCACGGCATCTCGGACTGGTCGACGCGAGCCGCTCGGAGCTCAGCGATGACGAGCTGATCAGGATCATCTCGCGTCCGGGGTTTTCGACGGCCGAGAGCGTCACCGACATCTCGGGGCGCGGCGTCGGGATCGATGCCGTTCACAACCGAATTCGGGCGCTCGGTGGCTCGGTCGAGATCCGCTCGGTGCCGGGGAAGGGAACGACGGTGGCGCTGCGCCTGCCGCTCACGCTCGCGATTCTCCGCGCGCTGCTCGTTCGGGTGGAGGGCGACACGTTCGCCGTGCCGATGACGCACGTGAACGAGACGGTGGAGCTGGAAGCGTCGGCGCTGAAGTCGGTGAAGGGGCACGAAGTGCTGATGCTTCGCGATGACGTGCTCCCGCTCGTGCGATTTCGCTCGTTGCTCGGCCTGTCGCCGGAGGGCGCGCGGATGCCCCAGGTGATCGTGCTCGAGGTCGGCGAGCGCCGTGCGGGGCTCGTCGTCGATGAGCTCGCTGGGCAGCGGGACATCGTGGTCAAGCAGTTCGACGCGGTTCGGAACGCGGCGGCGCTGTTCAGTGGCGCGACGATTCTGGGCGATGGAGCCCCCGCGCTGATCGTGGACGTTGGCAGCCTTCTGTAGAGGGAGAGGAATGAACCAGTTAACGGGGTTGAAGGACGTCCAGCTCGACGCGCTCCGCGAAGTGGCGAACATCGGGGCCGGGCACGCCGCGACGGCGCTCTCGCAGATGACCGGCAGCACGATCATGATCAGCGTGCCGACCATCAACATCGCGTCGCTGGAGGACGTGCCGACGCAGATCAGCGAACCGGAAGAGCCGATCGCCGCGGTGCTCATGCATATGCTCGGCGATCTCACCGGGCGCACGCTCCTCGTTTTCCCGAAACCGACGGCGATGCGCCTCGCGGAGCTGATGCTTCGCCGGGCGCCAGGCACGTCGAAGGACATGGGGCCGCTGGAGCGATCGGCGATCACGGAGGCCGGCAACATTCTCAGCGGGGCGTACATGAACGCGCTCAGCGAGTTCATGGGGCTGATGCTGCTGCCCTCACCGCCCAGCCTCGCGGTCGACATGTCGTCGGCGATCCTGACAACCGCCTATCTCCAGTTCGGCACCGATCGCGACCACGTCTTCTACGTCGAGAGTCAGTTCTTCCTTCAGGAAGCGAACGAGCACCTCCGCGGCTTCTTTCTCCTCCTGCCGGACCTGGCGTCGCTGCAAGCCATCCTTCGCGCGGTACGACTGGCCTGACGCATGACCGCCGTCCTCACATCCGAGCGCGACCGCGAGGTCCTGCGCTCGTTCGCGCGGCGGATCGATCCGTCGGATGCGGGGGCGCATAACAACCTCGGTGTTCTGTACTTCAACAAGGGGTTGTACGAGGAGTCGGTTACGGCGTTCACGCGCGCGCTCGAGCTCGACCCGAAGATGCAGGTCGCGCAGCGCAATCTCGAGATCGCGTACTTCAACACGGGCTACTACGACCGGCGCGTCGCCGAGCTGACGGAGCGCCTGCGTCAGCGCCCCGACGATCGTGACGCTCGGTGGGAGCTCGGGCGGGCCTATGCCTCGTTGGGAAACGTCGCGGAGGCGGTGCGGGAGTTCAGCGCGCTGCTGCTGCATCACCCCGACGACCTGGGGGCGCTCGTACAGCTCGGTCTCGCCGAAAAGGCGAGCGGCGACCTCGAGAAGGCGCAGCAATGGTTCGAGCGCGCGCTCGCGCTCGATCCGAACAGCTCCGTCGTCAACTTCTATCTCGGCGAGGTCATCTACAATCGCGGCCTCAACGACGAGGCGCTGGCCGCGCTGACGCGCGCCCTCGAGCTCAACCCCGACAATCCCGATGCGCATTACCTCATGGGATTCGTACTCGGGGACATGGGGCGTCACGAGGAAGCGCGCGCCGCCCAGAAGCGGGCGATCGCGCTCAACCCCACGCTCTCGCGCGCGCAGGCCAATCTCTCCCTCGAGCGCTACAAGGACGCGCGGTACGAGACGCTGCTGCCGGAACAGCGCAAGCGCGCCGCCGAGCGACTGGAGGTCGCCGAGGAGAAGCAGCTGGCCCACTTCAACCTCGGCCTCGCGTTCCGGCAGAAGGCATATTACGCCGAGGCGCTCCGCGAGTATCGCATCGCGCTGGAGCGTGGCGAGGACCGGCTTCTCGTCATGCAGGCGATGGCCGAAGTCCACCTCCTGCGGAAGGACACGCGCGCCGCCTTCGAGCTCTACGAGCAGCTCGTCGCCGAGCAGCCGGGCAGCCCGAAGCTGTGGGCAGAGCGCGGGGTCGCCCTCCATCAGGAGGGCCGGTACGCGGACGCCGCGAAAAGCTATCGCACCGCCCTCGAGGCCGATCCGAACTACGCCATCGCGCACAACAACCTCGGTGTCGCGCTCTATCACGCGGGACAGACCGAGGAGGCGATCGATGCGTTTCGCGCGGCGCTCGGCATTGCCTCGTCGTTCACGAAGGCATGGCTGAACCTCGCGCTCCTGTTGTTCAAGGGGAAGCGACTCCAGCTGTCGCTCGAGGCGTATCGACAGGTCCTCGCCGTGGAGCCGGAGCAGCCGGTCGCCTGGAACGGCGTCGGTCTCGTGCTGGGTGAGCTCAAGAAATACGCGGATGCCCGCAACGCCTTCGGTCGCGCGATTCAGTCGCGCCCGGAGTACGCGGAGGCGCACTACAACCTCAGCTTCGCGCTTTCCAACCTCGGCGACTTCGAGGGCGCGCTCCGCGAAACGAAGCGTGCGCTCGAGATCGACCCGTACTACGTGGCGCAGAAATTCGAGCTCGCGATCGACCTCGAGTACGAAGACCCGGATCTGTCGATCGTGCCGGATCTCGGTGGTGAGAAGCGACAGGACGCCAGCGTCGAGGAGTTCGCCTTCGACGCCCGCGTGCTCGATTCGCTGTTCACCACCCTCAAGCCGACCAAGCCCGAGCCCGCGGCCACCGCGGAGGCGAATCCGTACGCGATGGCCGTCGACTATCTCACGAAGGGGCTGCTCGAGCGCGCGTCCGCCGAGATCAGCCGGGCGATGACACGCGGCGGCGACCGCGGTGAAGGACTCGCGCTCCTCGGCGATGTCTTCACGAGACAGGGCCTCTTCGGCGAGGCGCTGGAGCGGTATCGCGAGGCGCGTGGACTCAACGGACACGTGCCCACCCGCGCGCTGTTCGGAGAGACGCGCGCCCTCCTCGTGCTCGGACGGACCTCGGAAGCGCGCGTCGTCGCCGAGGAGCTGCTCGCGCTCGATGGCCAGAGTGTCGAGGCGCTGCTGCTTGCCGCCACCGCGCGCGCCGACGAAGGTGATCCGGCCGGCGCGCTGGCGCACCTCGACAAGGCGCGACGTCTGGCGCCGGCGCGTCCCGACGTCTTGCAGAAAATCGGGGATGTCGCGAAGGCGGTCGGCGATGTCGAGGGTGCCATTGCCGCCTATCGAGATGCCATCGACCTCGACCGCGACTTCGCGGTGGTTCGCTTCGAGCTGGCGCGACTACTCGCCGAGCGCGGTCAGGCCAAGGATGCGGAGGAGCATCTGCTCGCCGCGCTCGAGGCCGTGCCGACCTACGTCGATGCGACGCTCGAGCTCGCGGCTGTGCGCCGGCGATTCGGACGGGCGAAGGATGCTTTGGCGCCGCTCGTCGAGCTGCTGAAGCGGGATCCGTACAACCTCGACGCGCTGCTCGCGCTTGGCGAGACGCTTCACGCCCTCGACCGCCGAACGGATGCCCGGACCGCGTTCGATCGCATTCTGCGGTTCGACCCCGATCATGCCGGGGCGCTGTATCACCAGGGCGTGCTGCTCGCCGAGATGCATCGATATCGGGAGGCGATCGCGAAATGGCAGCGTGTCGTGGACGTGGAGCCCGCCAGCGAGTTCGCCCGCCGCGCGCGCCGTGACGCGCGCACGGCGGCCGACCTTCAGCGGATCTTCCGCTCGCGCGAGGAGGTCGCCTAGCGATGCCGATCGAAGGACCGCTTCGCGAGCTCGGTATTCACGACGTCTTCCAGCTGCTCGACCTGAGCCGGAAGACCGGCGCCCTCACCGTCGTGTCGGCGCTGCGCGACAACCAGGGAACCGTCTTCTTCGACGGGGGCGCGGTGATCTTCGCGTCCATCCGCAGCAACCCGCACCGGCTCGGCGACATGCTCGTGCGTGCCGGGAAGATCAGCGAGGCCGATCTGGAGCTCGTGCGCGCCATGCAGCAGAAGGGAGACTCGCGGCGCGTCGGCGAGCTGCTGCTCGAGACGGAGGCGATCACGCCGAAGGAGCTCGAGCGTCACGTGCGCCTGCACATCGAGGAAGTGGTCTTCGAGCTGATGTCGTGGCACGAAGGGTACTTTTCATTCGAGGAGCGCGAGATCTCGGACGCACCGGGTGAGGCCTCGGTGCGCATCTCCACCGAGTCGCTCCTCATGGAGGGCGCGCGGCGGATCGACGAATGGTCCCGCATCGAGAGCAAGGTGCCGCACGTCGGCGTCGTCCCGGTGCTGGCGCCGCTGCGCCCCGATCATCCCTCGCTGCTCGATCTCCTGCCGAACGAATGGGAGGTGTTGTCGGAGATCGACGGGGCCAAGGATCTGCGCGAGATCGCGCTCCGGCTCGGGCAGAGCGATTTCGACATCGCCAAGATCGTCTATGGGATGGTCACCACGGGCGTCATCGAGCTGCGCGATCCTCGCCTCGTCACGCCGAACCACGTGGGCGCGCCCGAAGACGCTCGCCCGCACGTCGAGCGCGCTCAGGCGCTCCTCGAGTCCGGAAACGCGGAGGGGGCGATCGCGGCGGCTCGTCAGGCGATCGCGGCCGACCCGCAGCTCGCCGAGGCCCGCGTCGCCATGGCGCGCGCGCTGAGCAAGCTGGGTCGGATGAACGATGCGGCGGAAGAGCTGCGGCGAGCGCTGCAGCTCGATCCCCTGTATCCGGAGACACACCGGGAGATGGGATACTGCTCGGCGGCCCGCGGTGACTTCGGCGAGGCAATCGCCGCATGGGAGCGGTACCTCCGCATGCTTCCCAACAGCGGCGACGCGCCGCGGGTGCGGGAAGCGCTCGCCAGCGCCTCGGCGCTCCATGGTCTGCTGATGGGACGCGCGCATGCCTGACGAGATTCGTCGCCTGAGCGAAGCGCTGGCGCGCGATCCCGCGAGCCCGGTCTATCTGCAGCTTGGTGAAGCGCTGCGGAGGACGGGGCAGCTCGATCTCGCGCTCAAGGTCGCGCTGCGCGGCCTCGAGCGGCATCCGCACGAGGCCGATGCCCACGACCTGCTCGCACGCGTGGCGGTCGATCGGGGTGAGCTCGAGCGGGCCTTCGATGAATGGGACGTCGTGCGCCGGCTCGCGCCCGATCATCTTGGGGCTCGCAAGGGCATGGGATATGTGTTGTTCAAGCAGGGCCGGTTCGCCGAGGCGCAGACGTATTTGAGCGAAGCGGCCGAGCTCGATGCCGAGGACGAGACCGTGGCGACCGCGCTGGCGATGGTGCGGGTGAGACTGCGAGGGAACCATGGAGATCACGGGGATCGAAGGGATCAAGGGGATCGGGGGGCGTTGGAGCTTGCCGTTCCCGTCGATCCCGTTGCCCCCGTGGAACCCCACGACCCCCTCGCACTCTTCCACGACCTCACCGCCGATGGCGAGCAGACGGCGCTGCTCCTCGACTCGACCGGACTCGTTATGGCGGGCACGTACACCACCTACGACGGGCGGGACGTCGCGCAGGAGGTCGGGGCGGAGCTCAGCGGCGTCAGCGACGAGGCGCGGCGGGCCATGCGGCACCTCGGGCTTGGCGACTGGTCGTCGCTGACCGTCGAGACGGATGCGGCCGTCGTCGCCATGGCACCCATGCGCGATGATGCGCTCCTGCTCGTCGCCGCATCCAAGGCGATGCCGCTCGGGCTCGTGCATCGCGTGCTCGACCGCTGCGCAGCGCGCGCGAGTCAATGGTTGGGGAGAAACGGCTCATGAAGACCAACATGACGCCGATCATCTCCGCGCTCACGCGCCAGCGTGGGGTCACCGGCAGCATGCTCGTCGATGAAGCGGACGGCGTGATCATCGATGCGACACTCCACGTCGGGATGAAGGGACCGGCCTTCGCCGCGCTCGCGGCGTCGCTCTATCGCAAGGCGCGGCTGTCAGCCGATGCCGCGGGGCTCGGTGGCGTGACCTTCCTTCGACTCCGCGCCGCGGAAGGCCACGTCTGCGCCGCCGGCAGGAACGACATGGTTCTGGTGATCATCGCTGATACGCGGGCGAACATCGGTCTCATCCGCATGGAGATGCTGAAGGCGCTGGAGCGCCTCACCACATGATCAGCGTCGCCGAGCCCTGGGTCGAGGCGCCCTTGAAGCGTTTCGTCGATGACGCGCGCGTCATGTTCGCGCTGCTCATCTATCCGAGCGGGCAGGTACTCGGGCAGAGCGGGTTCGCGCGGGCAGTGGACGTCATGTCGGCGGCGGCGCTCGCGGCGGGCATTCACGCGACCGTCCGCGAGCTCGGCCGCACCCTCGAGGGCAAGGGCTTCCGCGATGTCTTTCACGCCGGAGCCAAGCGCCGGGTGTACCTCGCCGAGGCGACGACACCGCGCGGGCCGTGTCTGTTTCTCACCGTGTTCGACGACCAGAGCTCACTCGGGCTCGTGCAACTATACTTCGAAGAGCTGCGCACGGCGCTCGCGCAGGCGAAGGTGCAGGCCCCCACTGCGGCGCCCATGCTCGACGAGAACTTCGAAGCCGAGCTGAATCGCAATCTCGCCATGCTGTTCGGGCGCGCGCCCGGACGACGCCACATCACCCCCACGTCCTGACCGTCGTGTCGCTCGTCAACTACGCCACCCGCGAGATCACGTGCAAGATCGTCTACTACGGCCCTGGGCGGTCGGGGAAGACGACGAACTTGCATTACGTCTATGGCCAGGTGCCTGACGAGCGGAAGGGGCGCATGGTGTCGCTGGCCACGCAGACGGACCGCACGCTCTTCTTCGACTTCCTGCCGCTCGACCTCGGCACCATCTCCGGGTTCACGACGCGACTTCAGCTCTACACCGTGCCGGGCCAGGTCTATTACCAGGCGACGAGGAAGCTCGTGCTCCAGGGAGCGGATGGCGTGGTGTTCGTGGCCGACAGTCAGTCGCGGCAGCTTCAGGAGAACATCGAGAGTCTGCAGGACCTGCATGCCAACCTGGGCGAGCACGGCATGGATCCGCGTTCCACCCCGCTCGTACTCCAGTACAACAAGCAGGATCTCCCGCGCGACATGATCATGTCCGCCGATGATCTCGACGAGGCGCTCAACTTCCGCGCCGTCCCCCGGTTTCCCGCGGACGCGCTGCACGGAGTCGGGGTGTTCGAGACGCTGCGCGGAATCGCCGAGCTCGTGCTCAAGCGGCTGGCATCGCCCGCCGAGGCCGGGAGGGGCTGACGGACATGGCGCTGGATACGCGACTTCGCTTCGAGACGTTCGTCGTCGGCGCGGCCAACCGGCTCGCGGTCTCGGCGGCGCGCGCCGTCGCGCAGTCGCCGGGGTCGACGTACAACCCGCTGTTCATCTATGCGGCGTCCGGTCTGGGGAAAACGCACCTCCTCTCCGCCATCGGGCATCTCGCCCGTCAGCTGCAGCCCGACCTGCGCGCCGAGTACATCACCACCGACGAGCTGGTCGAGCGCCTCCACCAGGCGGTCACGCGCGGTGAGGTGGAGTCTTTCCGCGGCGGATTTGCCGACCTGGATGTCCTGCTGCTCGACGATGTGCAGTTTCTCACCGGCAGGCAGGAAACGCAGAGCGAGCTGCTGCGACTGTTCAACACACTCCAGCGCAGCGGGAAGCAGATCGTCCTGACGAGCGATCGGCCGCCCGCCGAGATCGCCGATCTCGATGATCGGTTGTTGACTCGCTTTTCCGGCGGACTGCTCGTCGACATGGGCGCGCCTGACTATGAAACGCGCGTGGCGATCCTGCGCCGGCGGTGCGGCGAGCGCGACGTGGAATTCGCGCCGGGCGTCGTGGAGGAGGTCGCGCGCCTCGCCTTCGCGAATGTGCGCGAGATGCACGGCGCGATCAACCGCCTCATCGCGTTTCAGACGCTCGGGGAAGGAGACGTGACCGTCGAGAGCATTCGCGGACTCCTCGGCGATCATGGCAATGGCCGGGCGTACAGCCTGACGCCGAAGAGCGGCCAGTACGAGAACTTCCTGTCGGGACTGGCGGTGGCTGTGGCGCAGCACATCGACGCGCGGCGCGTGAAGCTCGTCGAAGCGACTGCGGAGTGGCGCACGCAGGGGTATCGGACGGGTGCCCTCGAGCGCGCGCTGCAGAGTGCGGAGACGCCCGACCCCGAAGCGCTGCTTCGGGACTTCGGCGCCAAGGTGGATCGGCTGCGCGCACTGGAGCAGGAGATCGTCGCGCTCGACCCGACGCAGCGCGGGTCGGTCCAGTTCCGCGATATCGAAGCGATCGAGGAGCTGGAACGCGTCGCCGAGGCGCTGCGCACGGCGACGGCGCCCCCGCCGCAGCCGGATCCCGCGTTTCTCAGGGCGGAGTTCGAGGTCGGGCCCTCGAATCAGCTGGCCGTGCACTCTGCCGACACGATCGTCGAGGAGCCGGGGCGGCGTTACAACCCGCTCGTGATCCACGGCGGATCCGGTGTTGGGAAGACGCACCTGCTTCACGCCATTGGGAACGAGCTCGTCGCGGCGAGCGGCGGCGCCATGACGGTCGCGTGCGTGCGCGCGAGCGAGTTCGTGGATGAGCTGATCGCGGCGCTTCAGGACAGCGCCATCGAGACCTGGCGCGGCCGATATCGGCGTGTGGATGCGCTGCTCATCGACGAGATCGAGCAATTCGCCGGGACGGAGCGCACGCAGGAGGAATTCTTCCATCTCTTCAACTCGCTCGTCGAAGCGGGCAAGCAGATCGTGCTCACCGCCTCGCGCGCTCCCCGAACCATGGTGGAGATGGACGAGCGGCTGCGCTCGCGCTTCGAGGGCGGGCTGGTGGTGGAGATCCAGCCCCCGGACCGGCTCGTGCGCGAGAAGCTCATCGCGCGTCAGCTCGCGGCCGCCGGGATCGAGCCGGCGCCGGACGTATTGCACGCCGCCGCCGGGCTCGAGGTGAAGACGGCGCGCGACATCCTGCGCGTGGCGGAACGCCTGGGGGAGATTGCCGCGAAGTCGCGCGGCCGCCTGACGAGTGCAGACGTATCCCGCGTGGCATCGGTGCGGCGCTCCACGCCGATCCACCGTGCGACGCCGTCGGGTGACGACCTCTTCTCCGATCGGGAGAAGACGGTGTGGGACTGGCCCGATCTGTCGGGCCGCATCATTGAGGATCTGCGCTAATGGCGATCAAGGGCAGCCTCCGCGAGGCGAGTCTCCCGGACGTCCTGCAGCTGCTGGCGATGGGGCAGAAGACGGGATGTCTGAGCGTCGCCGATCGCAGCAGCTTTGGAACGATCTACTTCTCGAAGGGGCGCATCTCGTACGCCTCGATCGTGAACCGGCGCGACCGGCTGGGCGACATTCTCGTCAAGAACGGGCTGATCACACAGCAGGACCTCGACGCGGCCATCCAGGTGCAATCGCGCCAGCGGGACAAGCGCCTCGGCGAGATCCTCATCGAGCGGAAGATCCTCACCCGCGAGGAGCTACACCGGTACATCCGTCTCCAGATCGAGGAGGCCGTCTATTTCCTCTTCACCTGGACGCAAGGAACGTTCAGCTTCGAGGGCGACGTCCTGCCTGACGAGCGGGACTTTCTCGTCTCGATCAATCCCGAGTCGCTGCTGCTGGAAGGGGCGCGCCGTGTCGACGAGTGGAGCCTGATCGAGAAGAAGATCCCGAGCTTCGACATCATCTTCGAGCTCGATCGCACCAAGCTGGCCGCGAGCGACGCCGAGCTCACCATGGAGCAGGAGCAGCTCATCCCGCTCGTCGACGGGCGACGCGATGTCGCCGCCCTCGTCGATGAATCCGGACTGGGCGAGTTCGAGGTCGGGAAGGCGCTCTACGGCCTGGCGACCGCGGGCTTCCTGCACCGGATCGGCAAGTCGAAGACGTCGGACGCCGTCGTGCGCGAAGCGCGCGTCGAGGAGCATCGCAACCTCGGGATCGCGTTCTACAAGACGGGGATGTACGAGGAAGCCACGCGCGAGTTCCGGCGCGTGGCCGAGCTTCGCCCGAACGATGGCCAGGCGCTCTTCTACATGGCGCTCGTCCATCTCCGTCACGATCGGCTTCCGCAAGCCGAGGAAGTGCTGCGCGAAGCGGCAGGGCAGCAGAACGCGCCTCCGGCGGTGTTTCACAACCTCGCGTTCGTTCTCGAGCGTGCCGGCCGTTTCGACGACGCGCAGATCGCGCTGGAGGAAGCGGTGGCGCGTGGGGGAGGGAGCGACCCGCGCATCCAGACCTCGCTCGGCATCATCGCGATGCGTCGCGGACAGCTGGACGCGGGCAACGAGATTCTGTCAGCCGCCCGTGCGCTCTTCGGCAAGCGGCGGCCCAGTGCGACCTGGTTTCACTATGCCGCCCTCGCCGCGGCGCTCGAGGGGGATCTCGAGCGCGCCTCGGCACTCGTCGAGGAAGCATTGGAGGTGCATCCGCACGTCGCCGCGCTTCACAATCTGAAAGCGACGCTGCTCGAGCGTGCCGGAAAGTATCGGCAGGCGGCGGAGGTCGCGGAGCAGGGGCTGGGGGACGACAGCACCCTGCCTCAGCTGCACAAAAACATGGGCGACTGCCACTACCGTGCAGGGCAGTATGATCGCGCGCTCGAGTCATACGAGCGTGCGGCCCGCCTGGCGCCCAGCCAGGGGCACGACGTCTGGTTCAAGCTCGGGAACATCCGCTACCGGCGTCACGAGCGCGATGCGGCGCTGGAGTGCTGGGAGAAGGCCCTGGAGCTCGATCCGGAGAACGCTCTCATCCGCACGAATCTCGACCTCGTCCGGGCGGTGATGTGAGTCTGCAGCAACGCATGGCCGATGCGGAGTTTGCCGCGCTCACGGAGAAGATCTCTCGCGAGCGCGGCTTCGGCTGCGCGAGCTACAAGGAGAAATGCCTGCGGCGCAGGATCGCCGTGCGCATGCGGGCACGCGGCGTACACACCTTTCGCGATTACGCCGCGATCCTCGACCGGGACGCCCGCGAGTACGAGCTCCTGCTCGACGCCCTCACGATCAACGTCACCAAGCTCTTTCGGAACTGGGAGACGTTTGCCGCCATCGCGCACGACGTCATCCCGGAGCTGTGGCCGGCGGAGACGCAGCACATCAGGTGCTGGAGTGCCGGGTGTGCGTCCGGTGAGGAGCCCTATTCGCTCGCCATCCTCATGCATCAGGAGGCGGCGCGCCGGCGCGATGACGCCGCGCTCTCGCGCATCATGATCGTCGGCTCCGACATCGACCGGCTGAGCCTGAAGGCCGCCGAGCGCGGCACGTTCGGCGAGGACGCGTTCGCGGATACGCCACCGATCATCCGGCGCCGCTATTTCGCGCCAAAGCCGCCGCACGCCCTGGATCCGAGCGTGAAGGCGATGGTGAGGTTCGAGCGTCGCGATCTGCTTCACGAGCCTCCGCCGGCCGGCGGTTTAGAGCTGATCACCTGCCGCAACGTCATCATCTATTTCGACCGCGTGTCGCAGGAGGCACTCTTCCAGCGCTTCTTCGACGCGCTGGTGCCCGGTGGGTTCCTCGTGCTCGGCAAGGTGGAGACACTCCTTGGCCCGACGCGAAACCAGTTCGTCGCGGTGAATCCGCGCGAGCGCATTTTCCGCAAGCCATGAGCGGGCGCTCGGAGATCCGCGTGAAGGTGGCGGACTACGCCGTCGCCGATGGCGGGACGGTACTCGTCACCGTGGGACTCGGCTCCTGCGTGGCGATCGCGCTGCACGACCCGCAAGCCCGGGTCGGTGGCCTCGCGCATGTCCTGCTGCCGAGCACGGGCATGTCGCAGGACCGCGCCAACCGCGCGAAGTTCCCCTCGACGGCGGTCCCCCTGCTGTGCGACCGCATGCAGGCGTTAGGCGCGCGCGCGGGGCGCATTCGTGCGAAGATCGTCGGTGGCGCCAGCATGTTCACCTCGCTGCTCTCCGCTACCGGCCTGCAGATCGGCGAGCGGAACGTCGTCGCCACGCGCGCCGCGCTCGAGCGCGCCGGCATCCCTCTCGTCGCTCAGGAAGTCGGCGGGGATTACGGGCGCAGCGTCTACTTCGACGTGCGGGACGGCAGCCTCATCGTGAAATCGCTCAGGTCCGGGCATGTCGTCCTCTAGGCTGCCGACCGTCCTCGTCGTCGACGACAGCGCCTTCATGCGCAAGCTCGTCACCGAGATGGTGGACGGATCCGGGGAGTTCCGTGTCATAGGCACCGCCCGCAACGGGCTCGAGGCGGTGAAGAAGGTGCATGCACTCGATCCCGACCTCGTCACCCTCGACATCGAGATGCCGGAGCTCGATGGCATCGGCGCGCTCGGCTACATCATGAGCGAGGCGCCGCGTCCCGTCGTTATGCTGAGCGGCGCGGTCTCGGGACCGGGGCGCGATCTGACCCTTCAAGCGCTCGAGCTCGGGGCCGTGGACTTCGTGAAGAAGCCCGGCGGACCCATCTCGCTCGATCTCGGACGCGTCCGGGACCGATTGCTCGATGCATTGCGGGCGACGCGAGAAGCGAACCTTCGCGGCGTCCCTGCGCTCGCCCGGCAAAACGGAGCGCCCGCGGCCGGCCGCTCGACGGCTGGCGACGGCAGCTGGGCCACGCGGGCCATCGCGATCGCGGCATCCACCGGGGGACCACGCGCGCTCGCCGAGCTCATCCCTGCGCTGCGGCACGATCTGGATGCGGCGGTGCTCATCGTCCAGCACATGCCCGAGGGCTTCACGAAGAGCCTGGCGGAACGCCTCGACGCGCACTCGCGACTCGGCGTGGCGGAGGCGCGCGACGGCGAGCGTGTGATGAAGAATCGCGTGTACCTCGCCCCTGGGGGGCAACACATGCGGGTGCGGATGCTGGCGGGGGTCCCGGTCATCGCGCTCGATTCGTCGCCACCAGTGTGGGGCGTTCGGCCGTCGGCCGACCCGCTCTTCAAGTCGGTCGCGCGTGTCTTCGGCGCCGCTTCCGTCGGGGTCGTGCTCACGGGAATGGGACGGGACGGCGCGGAGGGGTTGCGGGCCATCCACGAGGCGGGAGGCGCCGGGGTCGCGCAGGATCGCGCGACGTCGATCATTTACGGAATGCCTCACGCGGCCGCGCAGGCGGGCGGAGTCGACCAGATCCTGCCTCTCCAGGCGATCGCCGCGGCGTTGAACGAGCTGCTGGCGATCAAGGGCAGCGAGGTATTGTGACCGACCATCCGCATGAGTTGTCAGCTTCATCGAGGGGAGCCCCGCTTCGGCGGGGCGCGCCTCGTTTCGTTCATCGAGTGAGCCACGAGCCATGACCAGGAAGCAGCCGGGCAAATCGGCCAAGTCGCGCAAGGCGCCCAAACGGCGAGCGTCACAGGCGGGGATCGTCGAGGCGTTGCCGTCGGAGCCAGTGGTTCCGCCGACGGCGGCTCCGCCGCGTGCCGAGGTCGTCGAGCAGCCCCCGGAGCCCGTGTTCGATGGGCCCGAGGCGCCCGCGCGTCGCCCGCTTCGCGAAGCCATCGCGACCAGGGAGGGGCATTCGGACACGCTGCTGTTCCGGATCGGCGCCGAGCGATTCGCCATCGACCTCGCCGCCGTGGAGGAAGCGATCGAGCTCCCGGCGGTGCACCACCTGCCGGAGATGCCGGAGCACTTGTTAGGCGTCTTCGAGCTGCGGGGTCGCCTCGTCCCGATCTACTCGCCGCAGCGTGTGCTGGGCGTTCGGCTCGCCGCCCGCGAGGCGGCAGCGGTGCTGGTCCTGCGCGCGGGGGAGAAGCGTCTCGGCCTCGCCGTGGACGATGTCGATGACGTGCTCACCATCGACGGACGCTCGGTTCGCCGCGCCCCGATTCCCGACAATGAGGACAGCGTGCTCCTGGGCGTGATCCGGCGCGGAGCGGACCTGCTCGCGCTCGTCGACGGCGAATCGCTGGCGCTCGCCTGTCTCGCCGATTCTCTCACGGAGGCAGCATGACCACCGTCAGACAGCAGCTCGTGACGTTCCGGCTCGGCGAAGACCTGTTCGCGGCCGACATCTACTCCGTGGAGCGGGTGCTGCGCTATCAGCCGCCGACGCCGATCCCGAACGTTCCCGAGTGGGTGGACGGCGTGATCGAGTACCGAGGGCGCATCATTCCGGTGATCGACCTCCGGCTGCGATTTGGGCTCGAGCGCACGCCGGCGCGTCCGGAATCGCGTATTCTCGTCTTCACCGTCGGCAACGAGTGGATCGGCGCCGTCGTCGACGCCGTCCTGGAGGTCGCGTCGCCGACTGCCGACCAGCTCTCCCCGCCGCCCCCGCTCTTTCGTGGGCTCTCGGCCGAGTTTCTTCGGGGAATCGTCAGGCGGAACGATCGCCTCGTCGTCTTCCTCGAGGTCACGAGGCTGCTGACGACCGATGAGCGACTCGTTTTGGAGCGCGTGACCGAAGAGGCTGCCCCGAATGTCTGACCGTGGCAGCGGCGATCTCCGCGCTCGCTACGCGGCAATCGACGCCCGTCTCGATGCAGCCACCACGCAGGCTGAGCGGGACGCGTTGAAGGGCGAGATCGTGTCGCTCTTCAAGCATGTCGAGGCGCAGATCACCGACCTCACGACGCTGAAGGATGAGGTGAAGGGTCTGGTGGAGAAGTGGAAATCGCTCCAGACCGCTGCAGCACCGATCAGCGCGACGTCCACGTCCCCCGACGCGACGCCACAGTTCGCGCCCGAGCGGCCGAAGCCGCTCGCCGATCATTTGGGAGCCTCCACGTTCATCGAGAAAGGGTGGAGTCTCATCTCGCTTGGGGAGTACGAAGGCGCCGAGAAGGCACTGACGCGCGCGCTGCAGCTTGCTCCCAACGATCCACAGTCGGAGTCGCTGCTCGGGTGGGCGCAGATGCTTCAGGAGAAGTACGACGACGCGCTCCTGAACTTCCAGAAAGTGCTCATGCGAGAGCCGGCGAACGCGCTCGCGCGCATCAACGTCGGGTACATCTGTCTGAAGAAGCGCATCTTCGGCGAGGCGATCGAGCACCTGTCGAAGGCGATTCGTCTCGACAACGACCGGAAAGCCACGCTCTACGCGCACTTTTATCTCGGTCTCGTGTATCTCGAACGCGAGATGTATGAGGATGCGGTGACGTTCTTCCGCAAGACGCTGCAGATCGGTCCCAACCTCATCGAGGCCCACTTCGAGCTGGGGCGCGCGCTCTGGTTCGATGGCCAGCGTGAGGACGCGATGGAAGCGTGGCGCCTCGGGCATCGAACGAACAAGTTCAACCCATGGGGCAAGCGCTGCGCGGAGACGCTCAAGCACGTCGAAGAGGGAGGCTCGCTCTCGCGGTCCCGCGCTACGGCCTGATCGCGGGGCTGGTCGCTGTTCCTCTCGGTGCGCAACCGAGCGCGCCGCTTCGCCTCGATCGTGACCGCTTCACCGTTCTCGGGTTTCCGGGGGACGAGCAGCTCATGCGGTCGCTGCTGGATGCGGCCGCCCGTCGCGACACGTTCCCCTGGCTTCCACGGCCGCGAGCGCGCGTCGTGATCGCCGTCGCGCCCGACGAGCGGCGCTTTCGCGAGTGGATCGGTCCCGCCGCGCCGGAGTGGGGGGCGGCCATCGCCATTCCCGAGCTCCGCACGATCATCATGCAGGGACGAACCGCCGGATCGGACGCGGGCGATCCGCGCATGGTGCTGCGCCACGAGCTCGCGCACCTGGCGCTCGATGAGGCGTTAGGCGATCTGCCCCCGCGGTGGTTTCACGAAGGGTACGCCAGCGTTGCCGCGGGGGAATGGGGGCGGCAGGAAGTGCTCGCCACGAGCATCGCGCTCCTCGTCAGCGGCATGCCCTCGCTGGATTCGTTGAACGCGAGCTTCGAGGCAGGCTCGAGCCGTGCCGATGCGGCCTACGCGCTCGCGCACCGCGCGGTGGTCGAGCTGGCCGCGCTCGACCGCGAGCGCGGCCTGACGCTGTTCTTCACCTACTGGCGCGAGACCCACTCGCTCGAGATTTCCATCCGTCGCGCGTTCGGCCTAACGCAGGCGCAGTTCGAGGAGCGCTGGCGGCAGCGAACGCGGCGCCAGTATGGCGCGCTCGCGATCGCCGCCGACCTCTCGCTCGCCGCCGCGCTGCTGATGACGATCGTGGTGCCGCTGTACCTGGCGCGCCGCCGGCGCGATCGGCGCCGCCTGGAGTTCATGCGCGCGGCCGACGCGGCCGCCGAGCGCGCGGCGCGCGAGAGTGCGTTGGCGGCGCTGCTGAACGGCGAAGGTGGTCAAGGTAGTCAAGGTGGTCGAGGTGATCGAGGTGAACCCGACGTGTCGGATATCAGTCGCGAGCCCCCACGGTGAATCACCTCGACGACCTCGACGACCTCCGCACCTCGACACCCTCGACACCCTCGACACCCTCGACCACCTCGATACCCTCTGATTTCTTGACACCATTTGTTGGCGCGGGTACACTAAACGCCTATGTCCAACACAGGAACGCGCTCGCGGCGGACCGCGGCACTCTGGTGGGGTGCGGCGGTCCTCTCCCTCGGCATCGGGTATGCCGATCTTGCACGCGGGGGCATCACGCTGGCACCCGTGATGCTCGTGCTTGGGTACTGCGTACTCGTTCCCCTGGCGATTCTGAAATAGCGGATCGCGCGCCGGGACCCGAAGGGCACCCGCGCGTGGCACGCGCTCAGGGCGAATAGCTCAGTTGGTTAGAGCGCCTGCCTTACACGCAGGATGTCGGGGGTTCGAGTCCCTCTTCGCCCATGGCCGCGGCCGAACCGCGGACCCTCGTGCGGCTGATCGGGTATCAGGAGCTTAACGTCTTGGAGGTTATGACTGTGAAGCCATTGGTTCGTGGGGCGACGACTGCGCTTGGCTTGCTCGCCGCGCTCGGCGCGACCGAAATGTCGACGCTCGAGGCGCAGCGCCGTCCTGTCGCGCCTCCTGCCGATGCACCGCGCTTTCCCGTGTTGCCGTTCAAATCGGCGGACAAGAAGGCCGCCCTCGACGCGGCCGACGCGATTCGCACGCGGCTGTCGTCCGTCTATCGCATTCGCGATATGTATGTCATTCCGCGGACGGACGTCGAAGCGATCCTCAAGGGGTCGGGATTCGATCCGCATGAAGCCCCGGACCCGATTACCGCGCGCCTGCTCGCCGCGCAGCTGCGTGGCGATGAGTACCTCGAAGGATCGCTGACGAAGACGGCGAGCGGGTTCCGGCTCGACACGCGCATTGTGCTGACGCGCGACAACACGATGGTCCAGCCGCTCCCCCCGGCCGAGTCGGACAATGTGGGCGCGGCTGCACGCGCGGTCGTCGCATCGATCCAGGAAGCGCGCAAGCAGCTCGACGAGGTTCGGTCGTGCGAGAACGCGCTTCGCGAAGGGAACCACGCCGCCGCGATCGCCGCGGCGCGCGCCGGGATCGCCGAGTTCCCGCAGGCGACGATGGCGCGGGTCTGCCTGGCGCGCACCTTCATCGCGCAGAAGGCCCCCGCCGACTCCGTGATTCCCGTGCTCGAAGGGGTGCTCGCCGCTGACTCGACGAACCGCCCCGCGCTCGAGCTGCTTGGCGTGGCGTACAAGTCGGCGAACCAGATCGACAAGGCCGTCGCCACCTGGGGCCGGCTGATCCGGTATTACTCGACCGATGCCAAGCTGGTCCAGGAGGTCGTCAACGAGATCGCTGCCAGCGGACGCCCCGAGATCGCGAAGCCGATCATCGAGCAGGCCGTGGAGCAGAATCCCGGCGATCCGTCGCTGACCCAGCTGCTCTTCCTCATTCAGCTCGCATCGAAGGACTGGAAGGGTGCGACGAAGACGGGTGAGGACCTCGCGCGGGTGGACACCGCGAAGGCCGACACGACGTTCTTCCTCCGGCTCGCCGTCGCGTACGATTCCGACAGTCAGCCGCAGAAGGCGGCGGAAACGCTCCAGCGTGGCGTACAGAAGTTCCCGAGCAACGCGGCACTCTGGGCCACCCACGCGCAGATGCTCCGCAGTGCGGGACAGCTCCAGCAGTCGCTGACCGCGATCGACCGTGCGCTGAGCATCGATCCCAAGGTGGAGCACGGATGGTTCCGGCGCGCCCAGACCCTGGTCGAGCTCGGGCAGCTCGATAGCGCGTTCGCGTCGGCGAAGCGCGCGGTACAGAACGGGGAAGACAAGAACCTGGTCGGGCAGCTGATGCTCGTCGAGGCGAACAAGAAGTTCCGCGCCGCGCGTCAGACGCAGGCTCGTGCCGATTATCAGGAGGCGGTACGCCTGCTGTCGCAGGCCGATTCCATCGCTCCCAACCCGACCATCAGCTTCCTGCTTGGCGCGTCGGCGTTCAGCGTGGGCGACCAGGCGGCGCGCGAGAACCAGAAGGCGAAGAGCTGCGAGCTGGCCCAGCTGGCCGAGGATTCCTTCACGACGGCGATGATCCACCTGCCGAAGGGTGCTCAGGTTCAGCAGGAGGCGGCGACCCAGCTGCTTCAGGCGATTCCGCAGTACACGCGCGCCGTGGAAGGGCAGAAGAAGAACTACTGTAAGAGCGGCCGCCGCAGCGGCTGACGAGACACGTGTGGCAGCTCGACGCGGCCCGTCACCTCGGTGGCGGGCCGCGTCGCGTTAGGCCTGGTCCTGCTCCTCGGGAAGGTGAGGAAGGTGGATGCTCAGATCACCTGGCCGCGCCCGATACGACAACGTCGTCGCCTCGGACGACTCGCCGTCGACGTTCACCGTGACCGGTCCCTCGGCGGCGATGGTGAGCGACGGAACCTGGGCGTAACGCACATGCTCCTCGCCGACGTGCTCCCCCTTCTTTATGCGCAGGAGCAGCTTCGCGAAGTCGCCGCGCGGCATCGTCTCGATCAGGCACAGGTCGAGCAGGCCATCGGTGACCAGCGCACGAGGCGTGATGCGAGAGCCACCGCCGGTGGCGCGCGCGTTCCCGACCGCGAAGAGCAGGAACTCGCAGTCGACCTCGAGCCCCGGCGCCGTGATGTGCGCGCGCCGGGAACCGAGATCGGCGAGCTTTCGCACTCCGGTGATGGCGTAGGCGAGGGGACCCAGCTGCTCCTTGGCCTCGTTTGGCGTCTCCGCGGTGGCCTCGGCGCCCACGCCGCCGCTCGAGACGTTGAGAAACCGACGGCCGTTCAGCTCGGCGGTGTCGATCGTGCGTGGCGGTCGCTGAAGGACGACGTCCATCGCGTGATCAGGATCGTCGGGAATGCCGACCTGCCGCGCGAAATCGTTCGCGGTGCCAAATGGGATGATCCCGAGTGGGACATCGCTGCCATCGAGCCCATTCAGGACCTCGTTCACGGTTCCGTCGCCGCCGATCGCGATCACGGCATCCACACCGCGCGCCGCGCCTTCACGGGCGAAGCGGATGCCGTCACCTTTTTCCCACGTCACGCGGGGATCGACCGCATGACCCTTGTCCCGAACCCAGGACACGAGATGGCGCAGCGCGTCGTGATCGGCGCGCTGGCCATGCATGATGAGCATGAGGTCTTTTCGAGCCCGAGCCGGCATTCTGGTCGCGAGTCCAAGCAAGCACCAAGCCGCAGCGATTTTCGCGATCGCCAATTGTGATATGCATAGCTTGACCTGTCACTCCATGCGCCGCTAGAATGACCGCGTTGCCAACGCACGAGTCGCGGTGGGCGAGCGCATACCACGCGCCGGTTCTCGCCACGGAGGTCGCTGACCTCCTGCGTGGATGTGCGCACGTACTCGACGGAACGCTGGGCGGAGGTGGGCATGCCCTGGTGTTGCTGGAGCAGGGCGCGCGCGTGACCGCCCTCGACCGCGATCCCGAGGCCGTTGCCGCGGCGCGTGTACGACTGCAAGACTACGAGCGATCCTCCCGTTTTCGCGCTCTCCTGGGCAACTACGCCGACGTCGACACGATCCCGGAGCTTGCCTCCGCTCGCTTCGACGGAATTCTCCTCGATCTTGGTGTCTCATCGCATCAGCTCGACGATCCGCGCCGCGGCTTCTCGTTTCGAGAAGGCGCACCGCTGGACATGCGCATGGGCGATGACGCGCGGCTCACGGCGGCGGACTGGCTCAACGAGACTCCGGAGCTGGAGCTCCTCCGGGTGTTCCGCGAGTATGGCGACGAGCCGCGGGCGCCGCGTCTGGCGCGCGAGGTGGTGCGACGCCGAGCCAACCGGCCGTTCGCGATCAGCGATGACTTCGTGGGCGCCATCCGAGGCGCTCTCGGTGCACGGTCCGGCCCCTCGGACTTTGCGCGGCTCTTCCAGGCGATACGCATCGAGATCAACGATGAGCTCCGAGGGCTGGCGCAGGCGCTCCCGGCGCTGCGCGACCATCTCGAGCGGGGCGGAACGATGGTAGTCATCTCCTACCACTCGGGGGAGGACCGGATCGTGAAGACGACGTTCCGCGAGTGGAGTGCCGATTGCGTCTGTCCACCCAGGCAGCCGGTGTGCACCTGCCGGGGTCGTGCGCTGGGCGATCTGGTTACCCGGCGTGCGATCACCGCTCAGCCGGCCGAGGTGGTCGGAAACCCGCGAGCGAGATCAGCGAGGCTCCGCGCATGGCGAAGCGCAGAGTAGTACTGCGAGGGCGGTCCCTGGTCGCATTGGGGCTGCTCGGTTTCGTTCTGATCGCCACAGGCGTCATCTGGCGGAGGACCACGGGCATCTCACGGGCAGCGGACCTGCGCGCGCTCGAACAGCAGGTCGTGCAGCTCGAGGCGCAGCAGGCGCGGCTCGAGAGTGAGATCCGCGAGGCCTCCAGTCGCTCGACGCTCGCCCCGATCGCCGAGCGGCGGCTTGGAATGCGTGTTCCGAGTGACACACAGGTCGTGATCCTACCGCGCTCCCCCCGGCCCGGCACCTAGATGGCTCGCCTCACTCGATCGCAGATCGTTCACGGCGCTCTCGGCGCCTTCGCCGCGCTGCTCGTCATCCGAGCCGCGCAGGTGCAGCTGTGGGAGGGTCGTGACTGGGCTGCGCGAGCGCGCAAGCAGCACTACGGAGCGAAGGAGATTCCCGCTCCGCGTGGAACGCTGCTCGATACCCGAGGGGTGCCAGTCGCTCAAAGCCGCGAGCTCGTGAAGCTGTCGGTCGCGCCCCGTGAGGTGCGTGATCGCCGCGCCCTCGCCAAAGCGCTGCGCAAGCTGGGGGTGCCGCCGGCATGGGCCTCCCGCGCCAGCGATGCCAGGCGGAAATGGGTCGTGCTCCCCGGCCGCTACCTTCCCGTCGACGCATCAGAGGTCACCGCGATGCGCGGGGTGTACTCCGCGATCGCGATCGATCGGGTGTACGCCCACGGTGAAGCGATGCGGCGGGTGGTCGGACGGGTCGACGGGGACGACTCGCCGATCGATGGGCTGGAGCTGGCCCTGGACTCGCTGCTTCGTGGTCGCAACGGCACGCTGCTCGTCGCGCGCGATGCCCGCGGTCGCCGTGCGACATCGCGGGAGGAGACGGGACGCGCGCCGATCCGTGGCCATGATGTGGTCCTCACGCTGAGTCGCGAGCTGCAGGACATCGCCGAGCGCGCGTTGCACGATGCCGTGGGCCGTATGGGGGCGGTCGGGGGAGATGTCGTCATCCTCGACCCGCACACGGGAGAGCTGCGTGCGCTCGCCAGTCATCGCACCGACGGATCGTTCTCCGGTGTGCCCGCGTTGAGCGAACCCTTCGAGCCGGGGTCGACGCTCAAGCCGTTCTTTGCGGCTGCGCTCCTCGCCACGGGACGCGCCAAACCGGACGAGCGCATCGACACCGAGAACGGCGTGTACACGCTCGCCGGGCGCACGATCACGGACATCCACGCCGAGCGCTCGATGACGCTCAGCGAGGTGATCCGATACTCCAGCAACGTCGGCATTGTGAAGTTCACGTCGCGGCTCACCGCCCGGGAACAATACGAGGTTCTGCGCGACCTTGGTTTCGGGACGCCCTCCGGCGTGCCGTTCCCCTCGGAGGCCGCGGGGCGACTGACACCGCCTGACGAGTGGACGCGCGTGTCGCCGGCGTCGCTGGCAATGGGCTACGAGATCGCGGTGACGCCGGTGCAGCTCGCCGCCGCGTACGCGGCGATCGCGAATGGCGGCGAGCTGCTCGAGCCGGCGCTCATTCGCGAGATTCGCGATCCCGACGGGAATGTCCGGTTCCGGCACGAGCGGCGTGTCGTCCGCCGGGTGATGGACGAGGACATTGCCGCCACGGTGCGTGGGATGCTCGTCGGCGCGGTCGAGGACGGCACCGCCGGGCGCGCCGGCCTGGGGCAC
The DNA here is from genome assembly GCA_035650335.1 of Gemmatimonadaceae bacterium. Classification (GTDB taxonomy): domain Bacteria; phylum Gemmatimonadota; class Gemmatimonadetes; order Gemmatimonadales; family Gemmatimonadaceae; genus JAICNG01. The sequence goes on from DASRHU010000136.1 coordinate 23,635, forward strand.
TTCTCCGTCGCCGGGAAGACGGGCACGGCGCGTGTCGCCCGCGGCGGGCGGTACGTGGCGCGTGAGTACACGGCGTCGTTCGTCGGGTTCTTCCCGGCGGAAGATCCCCAGTACGTGGTGCTGGTGAAGATCGATCGGCCGACCGGTGCGTACTATGGCGGAGAGACCGCCGCACCGGTAACTCGCGCCGTCCTCGAGGCGGCCATCGCGGCTCGTGACGCCACGCTCGACCGCCGCGCGCTCGCCTCCCGGGAATCCCTCGAGGCCCTCGCGAAGGCGGGGCCGCACGCTGACGGGCTTGGCGAGGCCGAGCGCGTGGTCGAGGCGCATGCCTCACCGGATGTCATCGAGCTCCCCCTGGCGCGGACGGGCGGCGCGATCGGCTGGGCGCCCCGAGCCGTGCCTAACGTGCGCGGCATGCAGCTTCGCCACGCCGTTCGGACGCTGCACCAGGCCGGATTCCGCGTTCAGCTCGCCGCGGCGACCGGCACGGCGGCGGAGACCTGGCCGCGTGCCGGCGTCCTGTTGCGCGAGGGATCGCTCGTCAGGCTCGTGGGCGATAGGTGATGGAGGTCGCCAGCGCGGAGAGCGCCGCGTCGTCGGCCCTCGCGCCCATCGTCGAGGCACTTCGCACCGCCGACCTGCTGATCGGCATTGCCGGCGACTTGCCATCGGCGATCACCGACATTGCCGATGACTCGCGAGCCATTCGACCGGGCGCGCTGTTCGTCGCCGTGCAGGGGACCGAGCGTGACGGCCACGAATTCCTTCCCGATGCGGAGCGCCGTGGGGCCGCGGCCGCCATCGTCGAGGACCCGGCGCGCACCACGATGCCCAGCATTCTCGTTCGCGATGGCCGCGCGGCCGCGGCGATCGCGGCCGCCGCTTTCTTCCACGAGCCCGCGACCGCCATCCGCACCGTTGCCGTCACCGGTACCAACGGGAAGACCACGACCGTCGGCATGCTGCGGCATCTCCTCGATGACCCGCCCGGTTCGAGCGCATCCATCGGGACGATCGGTGTCGTCGTCGGTAGCGGCGGAACGCCGCTGGGCGTTGGAGCGGGGTTGACGACGCCCGGTCCGATCGAGCTGCAGCGAGTGCTTCGCACGCTGCGCGAACGCGGAGTCAGAACGGTCGCGATGGAGGTGTCATCTCACTCGCTCGAGCAGCGGCGCATCGAGGGGATGCGGTTCCGAACGGCGGTTTTCACCAACCTGACGCGCGATCATCTCGATTATCACGGGACAATGGAGTTGTACTTCGAGGCCAAGGCTCGCCTGGTCTCGCATCTGACGCCGGACGGAGTCGCCGTGATCAACGCCGACGACGTCGCCTGGAGCGCGCTTCCTGCGGCGCCTCGGCGGCTGAAATTCGGATCGCGGGGACAGGGCGCGGACGTGTGGGCCGACGACGTTCGGTTCATGCCGCGCGGCAGCACGTGGACTCTCGTCGCCGAGCCCTCGCCGGTCACGGGACGCGCGGTGCAGCGCGCGCCCGTCATGCTCCCGCTGATCGGCGATTTCAACGTCGTCAACGCGCTCGGGGCGTCGGCGGCGGCGATGGCGATGGGGATGTCTGCCGCGGACGTCGCCGGGCGGCTCTCCACGTTGCCGCAGGTGCCCGGGCGCCTCGAGATCGTGCTCGAGCGGCCGACGGTGCTTCGTGACTATGCGCATACGCCCGACGCGCTCGAGCGGGCGCTGCACGCCGTGCGCCCGTTCGTTCGGGGGCGCCTAACGGTCGTCTTCGGATGCGGCGGCGATCGTGATCGCGGGAAGCGGCCGGTGATGGGCGAGCTGGCCGAGCGTCTGGCCGACCAGGTCATTCTCACGAGCGACAATCCGCGAACCGAGGATCCCGAGCGCATCCTCGATGAGATCGAGGCCGGCATGAAGGGCAGCCACGAGCGTATCGAGGATCGGCGCGACGCCATTGCGCGCGCGCTGGCCATTTCATCCTCCGATGACGTCATTCTGCTCGCCGGCAAGGGACACGAGACCTATCAGATTCGCGGGACGACGCGACTTCCCTTCGACGAGCGAGAAATCGTGCGGGAGCTGGCGGGGCAGGGGAAGTGAGCGCGCCCTTCTGGACCCTCGATCGAGTCGCGGCGGCGATGGCGGCCACGTTCCCCGCCGACCGGGGGGCACACTGGCCGCGCGGCTCCGGGACGTGTCCGAGCGTCTCGACCGACACGCGACGGATCGACGCGGGTGCCCTGTTCGTCGCGCTGATTGGCGATCGCTTCGACGCGCACGACTTCCTCGCCGATGCGGTGGCCAAAGGTGCGGGAGCGCTCGTCGTTTCGAAGCCCGAGCGGACCGCCGGGCTTGGCGTTCCCGTTTTCGGTGTCCCCGACACGACGGTGGCGCTCGGCGGGCTCGCCCGCTTTCGCCGTCGCGCCTGGGGGAAGCCGCTCGTCGCCATCACCGGTACCAACGGGAAGACGAGCACCAAGGATCTCACGCGCGCTGCCCTCGGCGCCGCGCTCGACGTGCACGCGACCACCGGCAACCTCAACAACCGCATCGGCGTGCCGCTCACGCTCCTCGACCTGCGCGACGAGGCCGACATCGCCGTGTGCGAGATGGGGATGAGCATCCCCGGCGAGATCTCGACGCTGCGCGCGATCGCCGAGCCCGACATCGCGGTCGTGACCTCCGTCGCGGAGGGGCATCTCGAGGGACTGGGCAGCGTCGCCGGCGTGATGCGCGAGAAGGTTTCGATCTTCGAGGGCGTCGGGGTCGGCGTCGTTCCGGCGGCCCAACCCGAGATCGCCGAAGCGGCGAAGGGGAAGCCGCGCCGCCTCGTGGTGGCAGGACTCGAGTCGGGCGACCTGCACGCCGACGAGTGGACGGTCGAGGAGCATGGTCTCGGGCGCCTCGTTGTGCGAGGCGTCACCGTGCGCCCGCCGCTGCGCGGCTTTCACAACCTCCGCAACACCATGCTCGCGCTCGCGGTCGCGCAGGAATGCGGCGTCTCGATCGAGGTCGCCGCGCAGGGAATCGCGGCGATGCCGGTGCCCTCAATGCGCCTGGCCTGGGAGCCCCTCGGTACCGCGACGCTGATCAACGATGCCTACAACGCCAACCCCGGCTCCATGCGAGCGGCGATCGAGCTGCTCGATGCGGTGGGGCGTGGACGGCAGCGGGTGGCCGTGCTCGGCGGAATGCGTGAGCTCGGCGCACACGCGGAGCGGCTCCATGCGGAGATTGCGGATCGCGCCCTTCGCTCGTCAATCGAAGTCGTGGCCGGCGTTGGGGAAATGGGCGACGCGTTACGTCGCGCGGGGGAGGGCGATGCGCGGGTAGTGGCCGCGCCCGACATCGACGAGCTGTGGCACGCGCTGGCGCCACGGCTTGCTCGCGATGCGGTCATTCTGCTGAAGGCATCACGAGGCGTTCGCCTGGAGCGACTCGTCCCTCATCTCACGGCCTGGGCCAACGGCTAGTGCTCTACCACCTCCTCACGCCACTCACCGAGTACTGGGGCGCACTGCGCCTGTTCAACTACATCACGTTCCGCGCGGCAGGCGCGGTGGTGACGGCGATCGTCCTCGCCTTTCTCGTTGGCCCGCCGATCATCCGGCGTCTGCGCGGGATGCAGATTCACCAGGTCGTGCGCGAGGGGACTCCCGACTCTCATCAGGAGAAGGGCACCACGCCGACGATGGGCGGGCTGATCATCCTGCTCGCGGTGATCATCCCGACGCTCCTGTGGGCGCGCCTGACGAACCGCTACGTGTGGCTCGCGCTCTTCGTCACCGCGTGGATGGGCGGGATCGGGTTTCTCGACGATTATCTCAAGCTCAAGCAGCGGCGGGAGGGGAAGAAGAACGAGGGGCTCGTCGAACGGTACAAGCTCATCGGCCAGCTGACCCTCGGCACCATCCTCGGGGTGTACCTCTGGCTCTTTCCGCTCTCGACGTTGCCCGGCGCCTCCACAACGCTGCCGTTCTACAAGTACATCCTGATCGTCCCGTGGTTCGCGTGGATGTACGTTCCCTTCGTCGCCTTCATCCTCACCGGAACGAGCAACGCGGTGAATCTCACCGATGGTCTCGACGGTCTGGCGGCCGGCCTCGTCGCCATTGCGGCCGGCACGTTCGCGCTCTTCGCGTATCTCATCGGCCGCATCGACGCGAGCCAGTACCTCGGGATCTATTACCTGCGCGGGGCCGGCGAGCTGACCGTGTTCTGCGTGGCGATCTTCGGCGCGTGCGTCGGCTTCCTCTGGTACAACGCCAAGCCCGCCGAGGTCTTCATGGGAGACACGGGTGCCCTCGCGCTCGGCGGGGCGTTAGGCGCGGTCGCCATCCTCCTCAAGTCGGAGTTCCTCCTGCTGCTCATCGGCGGCGTGTTCGTTGCCGAAACGTTGTCGGTGATCCTCCAGCGGACGGTGTTCAAGTACCGGAAGCGGCGCTACGGGCTGGACCACGCGCGGCAGCATCGCGTCTTTCGACGAGCGCCACTGCATCATCACTTCGAGATGATCGGGTGGCCGGAGTCGCAGGTCGTCGTCCGGTTCTGGATCATTGGCATCTTCTGCGCGTTCGTCGCCCTGAGCACGCTCAAGCTGCGATGATGACCTTGCCGGAGAAGTGGCGCGGCGGCGAGATCGCCGTCATCGGCCTCGGCAAGAGCGGGGTCGCCGCCTCCCGGCTGTTGCGGCGCGAAGGCGTCGCCGTGTACGCCTCGGACTCGGGATCGTCGGACGCGGTTCGTGAGGGCGCGGCGGCCATTCGCGGCGAGGGGGCGGACGCCGACATTGGGTCACACGACCTCGAGCGCATCGCCCGGGCCTCGCTCGTGGTGGCGAGTCCCGGTGTTCCTCCCGAGGCCGCTCCACTCGTTCGCGCACGCGAGGCGCATGTCCCCGTAGTGAGCGAGATCGAGATCGCGCTGCGCGCGCTCCCCGAAGCGAAGGTCATCGCGGTCACGGGCACCAACGGCAAGACGACGACGACCGCCCTCGTCGGGCATCTGTTACGGGCGATCGGCCTCGACGCAATCGACGCCGGCAACATTGGAACGCCGCTGGCCGCGATCGCCATGGAGCGCCGCCCACCGCGGTGGATCGCGCTCGAATTGTCGTCGTTTCAGCTGCACGACACGCCCGGCATTGCGCCGGCGGTCGGCGTGCTGACGAATCTCGCGCCCGATCACCTCGACCGATATGCGACCGTCGAGGAGTACTACGCCGACAAGAAGCTGATCTTCCGCAACGGCCGCACGATCTCGAAGTGGATCATCAACGGCGACGATCGCACCGCCGTCGATCTCTCGCGGGATGCGGTCGGCACGCACAAGTTCTTCTCACTCGAGCGCGCCGATGCCGATGCGACGTACGATCGCGCGAACGACATGCTGGTCGTGAGCGGACTGCCGCTGCTTCCGCGACGCGAGCTCAACTTGTTCGGCGATCACAACGTGGCGAACGCCCTGGCGGCGTCGCTCGCGGTGATGATCGCCGACAAGGGGAACGCCACGCCCGAGGCGCGCGCGCGAATCGCTGACGGCTTGCGTACGTTTCATGCGCTCAAGCACCGGCTCGAGGTTGCGGGGGAAGCGAATGGCGTCATGTGGATCAACGATTCCAAGGCGACGAACGTGAGCTCCACGCTCGTGGCCATTCAGGGGATGACGCGGCCGACCATTCTGTTACTCGGTGGGAGGCACAAGGGCGAGCCCTATCGTGCGCTCGCCGCGCCGCTGAAGAAGGTGGGGAAGGCGGTCATCGCCTACGGAGAGGCGGCGTCACTCGTCGAGCAGGATTTGCGCGGCGTTGTCCCCGTCGAGCGGATGGGCTCGGACTTCGAGGCCGTGATCGCCCGCGCCCGCGCGCTGGCCGAACCCGGTGATGTGGTCCTGCTTTCCCCGGCCTGCTCCAGCTACGACATGTTCAAGAACTACGAGGAGCGGGGCGCGACCTTCAAGCGCCTGGCGGTGGGAGGACGGCAGTAATGGCGACGGCGGTGATGCCTCACGAGCGCACGCGTTGGCGCATGAGCGTCGAAGCGCGCGCGCTCGTCCTCGTGACGGCGGTGCTGCTCGCCTTCGGGCTCGTCGTGTTGTACAGCTCGAGCGCCGTTCTCGCGCTGCAGGAGGGCCATTCGAGCGCCCACTACCTGTTCCGGCAGCTGACCGGTGTGCTCGCCGGGTGCGTCGTATTCGCGATCGCGGCGAAGCTGGACGCCGAGAAGTGGCGGACGTGGGCGTGGCCCCTCATGGGACTCAGCATGCTGCTGCTCGTCGTCCTCATCCTTCCCTTCACGGGGGCCATCGCCCCCCGCATCAACGGGTCACGCCGGTGGCTGATGCTGGGCGTGACCGTGCAGCCCTCGGAGCTCGCGAAGCTGGCGGTGGTCGCGTGGACGGCGATGCTGGTGGTGAAGAAGGGCGACAAGATGCGCCGGCTCACGAAGGGGCTGTTGCCATTTCTGCTCGTGGTCGGTGTGCTCGACCTGCTCGTCATCCTGGAGCCCGACCTCTCGATGGCGATGATGTTCACCATGCTCATGGGGATCGTGCTGTTCGCGGGAGGCGTCCGGATCGGTCACTTCGTGGTGCTCGGCGTGCTGGCGATTCCGGTGCTGTGGCGGGAAATGGAGCGCGTGCAGTACGCGCTGCTCCGCCTGACGAGCTTTCTCGACCCGGGCGCGGCGCCGCTGGAATCGCACTATCAGCTGCGGCAGTCGCTCATCGCCGTCGGATCGGGCCGGCTCTTCGGGGTTGGATACGGGGAAGGGCGGCAGCAAACCGGCTTCTTGCCGTATCCGTTCAACGATTTCATCGCCAGCAACGTCGGTGAAGAGTGGGGATTCCTCGGAATCCTCTTTCTCATTGCCGCCTTCACGCTGTACGGGGTGCTCGGCTTCCGCATCGCGAGCATGGCGCGCACGAAGTTTCAGGAGCTGCTGGCCCTCGGCCTCACCGCGACGACGGTGATCACGGCCTATCTCCACATTGGAGTGGTGATCGGGCTGCTGCCGACGACGGGCCTGACCCTGCCGTTCTTCAGCTACGGTCGCTCCAACCTGATTCTCTCGATGCTCATCACGGGCATTCTCGTCAACATCGCGAGTCGCCACCAACGGGTGGTTGGCGCCGCCGCGACGGATCCGGTGACATTGGCGCACGCGCACGGATGAGAATCCTGTTCGCGGGCGGCGGGACCGGTGGCCACCTGTATCCGGGACTCGCCATCGCCCGTGCCGTGCAGCAGCTCGACCCTGACGCGCGCCCGTTCTTCATCGGCGCGCGTCGTGGCATCGAGCGAGACGTTCTGCCGGCGTCAGGCTTCCCGCACCGGCTGCTCGACCTTCACCCACTCTATCGGGCTCGTCCCTGGGAGAACTGGCGCACGATCGTCGGGTTCGCGCGCGCCTGGCGGGAGATCGGCGCGCTCGCGCGCGAGGAGCGCCCGGCGGTGGTCGTTGGCACGGGCGGCTACGCGGCCGCGGCGACGTGCGCGTGGGCCGCCGCGCACGGGGTCCCGGTTGCGCTCCAGGAGCAGAACTCGTTCGCGGGCATCACCGCTCGCCTCATCGCGCGCGTCGCATCCGAGATCTACCTCGGTTACGCCGAGGCTGCGCGCTCGCTGCACCCGCGCCGCGGCGCGTGGATGAAGGAGACGGGCAATCCGATTGCCCCGCCGCCATCGCCACGGCCATCGCGCGACCGCGCTCGGGAGGCATGGGATGTCCCTGCGAACGCGCGCGTGCTCCTCATCACGGGCGGGAGCCAGGGTGCGCGAGTGCTCAATGAGGTCGTCGCCGCATGGATCGAGCGCGGCGTGCCGGACGGGCTTCACGTCATCTGGGCGACCGGAAAGGGAACGTTCGAGACTTTCGCTCGTTACGAATCCTCGCGCGTCCGTGTTCGCGCGTATCTCTCGCCGATTGCCGAGGCGTACGCGGCGGCTGACGTCGCGCTCACGCGCGCGGGAGCGCTGACGCTCGCCGAGCTCTGTGCCTGGGGGATCCCGTCGATTCTCGTGCCGCTGCCGACGGCGGCGGCCGATCATCAGACCGCCAACGCGCGCGCGCTGGCGAGCTCCGGAGCGGCCATTGTCGTGCCGCAACGCGAGCTCGACATCGATCGGCTCGATCGCGAAGTCCGCGCGTTGGTCGGCGATCCCACGAGGCTGGACACGATGGCGCGTGCGGCAACGGCACGAGGGCGCCCCGAGGCGGCCGAAGCGATCGCGCGGCGTGTGCTCGCGTTGGCGCGCAGAACGGCTCCGCGCGCTTGAGCGCCGCTCGCGGGTACGGGTATCTTGCGACCTCGTGTTCGTTACGCCCGGTCCGGTGGGCCACAGATGAACGCAGATGGCGCAGATCACCAATACCACAAGCAGCCGACCAGCACGGCGGACTTCGACACTTCACGATGATTGAATCTGCGTTCACCTGCGTGCATCAGCGGCCACCGATGCGCGCGAGGGGATAGAGACGAATGTCCGAGCAACCGGTGTCATCTTCACTGCTCGATACATCCGACCCGCGTCCCGTCCACTTCGTCGGCATTGCCGGGGCGGGGATGAGCGCGCTCGCCGAGCTGTTCGTACGGCGGGGCGTGCGCGTCACGGGATGCGATGCCAACGTCGCCGGCGCGGCTGATCTCGATCGCTTCGGTATCGTCATGCAGTCGGGGCACGATCCCGCGCACGTGGAATCGGCGCGCGCGCTCGTCGTCACCAGCGCGATGCCCAAGGATCATCCGGAGCTCGAGCGCGCTCGCGCGCTGAAGCTGCCCGTCGTCAGGCGGGCGGAGGCGCTCGGCGAGGCGGTGTCCGGTGGGGAGCTGGTCGCGATCGCCGGGACGCACGGCAAGACGACGACGACGGTGATGACGACTCTGGCGCTGGTTGGAGCCGGCTTCGATCCGACTGGAGTGGTTGGGGGGCGGGTCGGCAGCTGGGGCGGGAACCTCCGCGCCGGGTCGCCGACACTCTACGTCGTCGAGGCTGACGAATACGATCGCTCGTTTCTCGCGCTCTCGCCGACGGTCGCCGTCGTCACCAACGTCGAGGCCGATCATCTCGACATCTATCGCGATCTCGAGGACATTCGCTCGACGTTCGCGCAGTTCGTACGCGGGGCAACCACCATCGTGCTCTGTGCGGATGACGTGGGCGCCAACACGCTCGCGACGCCGAGCGCCGCCGAGGTCATCCGGTACGGGATCGGATCGAGAGACGCGCGCCTTTGCGCCGTCGACCTGCGGAGTGAAGCGGCAGGTTCTCTGTTCGAGGTCGTCTACGACGGGGATGAGCTCGGTGAGGTCGAGCTCGCGGTCCCCGGTCGGCACAACGTGCTCAATGCGCTCGCGGCGATGGCGAGTGGGCTGGCGCTCGGGGGATCCGTCGAGGGCATGGCCCCGGCACTGCGCGACTTTCGCGGGGTGGAGCGACGCTTTCAACGCCTCGGCGCCGCACGCGGCGTGATGGTCATCGACGATTACGCGCATCATCCCACCGAGATTCGTGCGACGCTCGCCGCAGCGCGCGCCGCCTTTCCCGGGCAACGGGTGCTGGCGGCGTTCCAGCCGCATCTATATTCTCGTACGCGCGACTTCGCGGGCGAATTCGGAGAGGCGTTGGCGGCGGCGGATGCGGTGTTTCTCACCGAGATCTATCCCGCGCGCGAGCAGCCTATCGAGGGTGTGACATCCGATCTGATCGAGCGTGCGCTAAGAGAGGCGGGTGGGTCGTTGGCATGGCGTGGTGAGCGGCCTTCACTCGCCGCCGCACTCGCTGGCGCAGTGCGGAAAGGAGACGTCGTGCTCACCATCGGTGCTGGAGACATCACCAGAACCGGACCGGAGCTGCTCGAGCGGCTGGAGTCGTGATGGAGGAGGAACGCGAGGCGCGTCGCCCCCGACGGTGGCGCCGCGTCGCGCTCGTGACCGCCGGCATCGCGGTGATCGCGACGGTGCCGTCGTGGGGGCCGCGAATCCTCGCCGAGATGTCGTTCTTTCGTTTGCGCCGCGTCCAGGTCGTCGGGGCGCGCTATGTGCCAGCCGACACGATCGTGGCGCTTCTGGGAGTCGATACCACCCGATCCATATGGGACGAGACCGACGAGCTGCTCGCGCGAGTGCGCAAACATCCACAGGTGAGCGATGTCGCGATCTCGCGGCGCGTGCCCGGCACGCTCGTCGTGACGGTCACTGAGCGCATGCCGGTGGCCTTCGTGCCCACCGCGCGCGGCCTCACACCCCTCGACGCCGCCGGGCGTGCCCTCCCAATCGATCCCAGTCGTGTCAACGTCGATCTGCCCGTCCTCGCGCGGCGGGACACGGGCGTCCTTCGGCTGCTGGGCGAGCTTCGTGAGCGAGCGCCGCGGATTTATGAGCGCGTGAGCGCGGCACGTCGAGTGGGGCGCGCAGAAATCATCCTCGAGATGGGTGACGTCGCGGTGCGGGCGATGGCGGACGTGACCGCCGAGCGCTTCGCCGACATTCTCCCTGTCGAGGCCGACCTCGCGCGCCGGCAGGCCCGGGTGACCGAGCTCGATCTCCGCTATCGCGATCAAGTCATCGCCAGAGTGCAATGAACCCTGACCGACTCGTCGCCGGGCTCGATATCGGCTCCGCCAAGACCACGGCGCTCATTGCCGAAATCGAGGGCGATCCCAGGCATCCGACGATCAAGATCCTCGGTGTCGGACAGGCGAAGACCGGCGGTATGCGAAAGGGCGTCGTCTCCGACATCGAGGAGACCACGCGCTCGATTCGTAAGGCACTTCAGGACGCCGAGCGCATGGCGGGTGCCGAGGTCGAATGGGTGTATTGCGGAATCGCCGGTGAGCACGTGCAGTCGATGACGAGCACGGGCGTCGTCGCCGTGAACGGCGACGAAATCACCCGCCCCGATGTCGAGCGCGCCAACGAGGTCGCGCGTGCGCTCGCGATCCCGGCCGACCGCGAGCTGCTTCATGCCATCCCGCAGGAGTATCACGTCGACAGGAACAAGGGAATTCGCGATCCGGTGGGGATGATCGGCATGCGCCTCGAGACGGAGATGTATCTGGTCACGATCGGCGCCTCGCCCGCCCAGAACCTCAGGCGGTCGGTCGAGAAGGCCGGGTACCGGGTTCGCGAGCTGGTGGTGGAGCCGCTGGCGAGCGCGCTGGCCGTCCTCACCGATGACGAAAAGGAGCTCGGCGTCGCACTCGTCGAGATGGGAGCGGGCACGACCGATCTCGCGATCTTCCACGAAGGGAAGATCCGGCACCTCGGCACCATTGGATTCGGCGGCAACGCGGTGACGAGTGACATAGTGCACGGTCTCGGTGTGACGCAGGCGGATGCCGAGCGTTTGAAGGAGCGGTACGGGTGCGCGTACGAGCCGCTGGTGCGGGAGACGAATGAGCGGATCTCACTGCCCAGCACGGTGGCGCAGGGCGATCGACAGGTCCCGCGGGAGCTGCTCAGCCACATCATTCACCAGCGCATGGACGAAGTCTTCGATCTCGTCCAGCGGGACATCGAAACCGCCGGCTATGCCGGGCGCCTCAGCGCCGGGGTGGTCCTCACGGGTGGAGCGGCGGCGATCTTCGGGGCGCAGGAACTGGCGACCGATGTTTTCGGCACCGGCGTGCGGGTGGGGTCGCCGGCGGAGCGGGTGAAGGGGCTGGCCGATGCGGTCGAGGCCCCTCGGTTCGCGACCGTCGTCGGGCTCGCGCATTACGGAGCGCACAGGCTGGCGACCGGGGCGGTGGGGTCCGCGTCAGGCAGGCGGATCGCCGGTCCCGGTGTGGAAAAGTTCGTCCAGCGCGTCCGCAACTGGCTTCAGGACTTCTTCTGAGTCGCCGAGCGATTTGCCGGTTACGAAAGGGTGCGGGCGGTGGGTGAAAGCGTTATATTGGCCGGGCCTTGATTCAGCAGTACGCGGGACGCGCCAGCGGGTCCGCGGTGGATCACGGGCCAGCACGTCCCTCCTCCGAGTACGTCCCGTCCCAATCTTCGTGGAGCCCTCCACCAGATGATCTTCGAGTTCGAAGAGAGCGCCTCCCAAAACGCCCGGATGAAGGTCGTCGGCGTCGGCGGCGGCGGCGGGAATGCGGTCAACCGCATGATCGAAGAGCACCTCGAGGGCGTCGAGTTCATCTCGGTGAACACCGACGCGCAAGCGCTGCTGAATTCGAAGTCCGACGTCAAGATCCAGATCGGGAAGAAGCTGACGCGCGGGCTGGGCGCGGGCGCGCGTCCCGAAATCGGCCGTCAGGCCATCGAAGAAAACCGTGATGAGGTCGCGCGTGTCCTAACGAATGCGGACCTCGTCTTCGTCACCTGCGGCATGGGTGGCGGAACGGGCACGGGCGCGGCGCCGATCATCTGCGAGATGTCGCGCGACGCCGGCGCGCTCACCGTCGGCATCGTGACGAAGCCATTTCTCTTCGAGGGGCGGAAGCGCATGCGCCAGGCGGAAATGGGAATCGCCGAAATGCGCAAGCACGTCGACACGATCATCGTCGTGCCGAATGAGCGGCTGCTCGCCGTCGTGGGGAAGGGCATTCCGTTCCAGGATGCGCTCAAGAAGGCCGACGAGGTGCTGCTCCATGCGACGCAGGGCATCTCGGCGCTCATCAACGTGACCGGTCTCGTCAACGTGGACTTCGCCGACGTCCGCACCGTCATGCAAGCCGGGGGCGCGGCGCTGATGGGCACGGGGATCGGACGCGGTGACAACCGCGCGATGGAGGCGGCGCAGCAGGCGATCTCGAGTCCGCTGCTCGACAACGTGTCGATCTCGGGGGCGACGGGCGTTCTCGTCAACATCACCGGCGGTCAGGACCTGACGCTCGGTGAAGTGCATCAGATCAACGAGATCATCCACGACGCCGTTGGCGACGATGCGGAGATCATCTTCGGCGCGGTGCACGAGCCGGCGATGCAGGGCGAGGTGCGGGTGACGGTGATCGCGACCGGATTCGACCGCGCGGTGCAGGCGCAGCCCGAGCCCGCGGTTCCGAAGGGCGCGCCGGTGATCCCGTTCCCGGCGCAGCGGCCGGTGCGTGCGCCGTTGCAGACGCCGCGTCCGGTCGTCAACGATGGCAACCAGCGGCGTCCCGCTCAGCCGGGTGAAGGTCGCGGTGCACAGGATCTCAGCGACATGGAGATTCCGACCTTCATTCGGAGACAGATGGATTGAAGCACCCACTCCTCGCGCGCATCGCGACGCTCTGTATGGCCGGCGTTCTTTCCGCCGGCATTCTCGCGTACGGCCTTCCCGACCTGTCGATCCCCGCGCCCGGCGTCGCGATGTCGCTCGCGCCACCGATCACCGTTCCAGCCTGGACGCAGCAGGTCGACACCCTCGAGCCCGGTGAAACCGTATCCGGTGTGCTGGCGCGCGCCGGCCTGCCCGGCGCCGACATCGTCGCCGCACTCGAGGCCGCCGTCGGATTCGATTCGCGTCGCGTACGCGCTGGGACGCCGGTCACCGTGCGCACCTTCGCCGCCGACACGACGCCGTCGGAGCTGATCTTCCAGCTCGCGATCGACCGTCTGCTGCACCTCCGTCGGTCGACGACCGGATGGAGCAGTGAGGAAGTCCGCCTGCCGTGGACGACCGACACGATCACCGTCGGCGGAACCATCAAGACGAACCTGTACGATGCGCTCGACGCCGGTGCCGGTATCGCGCTTCCACCGGCAGCGCGCGCCGAGCTCGCGTGGACGATCGCCGACATTTACGAGTATCGCGTGGACATGAGCCGCGAGCTGCAGGAAGGTGACGAGCTTCGCGTTCTCTTCGAGCGGTCGATCGGCCCCGGCGGCGCGGTGCGCGTCGGCAAGGTCCTGGCCGCGCGCTTCGTCCTCTCGGGCGAGGCGGTCGAGGCGATTCGTTATGCAAGCTCGACCGTTGGCGGCGACTACTTCGATCAGAACGGCCGGTCGTTGCGCGCGGCGTTCCTGCGTACGCCGGTGGCGTTCCGTCGAATCTCCAGTCGCTTCGGAATGCGTCGGCACCCGATCCTCGGCACCATGCGCCGCCATCAGGGGATCGACTATGCGGCGTCGTCGGGGACGCCGGTCCGCGCGATCGGCGACGGCGTGGTGCTCTACGCCGGCCGTCGTGGCGGCTACGGCAACGTGCTCGAGATCCGGCACCGGAACGGGTTCGTATCGCGGTATGGCCACCTGCGCGGCTTCGCCCGCGGCATTCATCGTGGCTCGCGCGTGACGATCGCGCAGACGGTCGCCTACGTGGGCTCCACCGGTCTCTCCACCGCGCCGCACCTGCATTTCGAGATTCTGGTGAACGGCGCGCACCGCAATCCGCGCGTGGCCCTCAACCAGAAGGGCGGTGAGCCCATTCCGAAGCGAGAGCGCGCCGATTTCGAAGGCCGCCGAGCCTTGCTCGTGGCATCGCTCGATGCGGGACTCCCAGTGGACGTGGCGACTACCGACGCGCCTTAGGGTCGGTCGCGAGGGTGAGTGAGGAGTGAGGATCTCGATCCTCACTCCTTTTTTCTTGCTCCCCACGGGCGGTGGAGTTGCAGATGTCGGCTTTGTTTGGCCGCGGATGCACGCAGAGGAGATTGACCTTGGTGTCCTGAATTCAAGTCCGCGTAGCTGTTAACAAAGGACTATTGGAACTTCAACTTCGCCCGGGACTCCCCATCGGCGATGAAGCATCTGCGTTCCTCTGCGTGCATCTGCGGCCAAGAACAAACGACGGCTGCGGCCAGCTGCGGTTCCCAGGGCCCTCGCGCGACAGACCCAGGGCCGTGAGCGAATCGATTCCTTACCGCTCACACGAGCCAGCGCCCGTCCCACCGGCACCATGCCCCGCGTAGATTGTCGCCCATGAGCTCCTGGGTGGTGGCGGCGGTCGCGGCGATCGCGCTCGCTCTCGTGTTGTACGGATGGCGCGAGCCGGGGCGGCTCGCTCGCCGCGCCCCGCTCATCGCGCTCCGTGCCCTCGCGCTGGCGCTCGTCATCGCTCTCCTGCTCGACGCCCCCGCCGGCGCCGCCCGTCCCATCGCCCCCTTCGTCGCCCTCGACGCCTCGGCCAGCTGGGTACGCGCGAACGACACGGCTGTGTGGCGCAACGCAGTCCGCGTGGCGCGCTCCGCTCCGCACGACACGCTCTTTCTCTTCGGCGATAGCGCGCGCATCGCCGACCTTCCGGACCGACCGGCCGACAGGACCTCGCGTGTGCGCCCCGCTATCGAGCGCGCCCTGGCCGCGGGGCGTCCGCTCACCATCGTGACCGACGGAGAGATCGACGACCCGGCGGAGCTACCGGCGCTGCCTGCCGGCTCTCGCATCGAGATCGTGCCGCACGGCGCGGTCAGCGATCTCGCCGTGGTGGCGCTCGAGGCTCCGACGGCCGCTGTCGGTGGCGATACGATCGAGCTTCGTGCGACGGTGCGCGCGGCCGATCAAGTGCCATCGGCCGCCACGCTTACGTTCGCCCTCGGTGACCGCGCGCTCACGTCGGTGGCGATCGATGAGGTGTCGCCGCGCGGCGAGCGCACGGTGGCCGCGCGTGTGCCACTCGTGTCCAACGACGGGGCATACGTCCTCGCGGCAGCGCTCTCCGCGGGCGACGCCGAGCCTGGGAACGACACGCTCGCCGTCGCGATCGAGATCGCGCGGGCGGCGCGCGCGGTGCTCGTTTCGACGCGCCCCGACCTGGACGCTCGCTTCATGACGACGGTCCTTCGCGGCGCGATCTCGCTGCCAACGCGCGCCTACTTTCGCGTTGCGCCTGACGAGTGGCGGCTCGAGGGACCACTGACGCCGGTCGCGGAGAGTGAGGTGCGACGCGCGGTGCGCGACGCGCCGCTCCTCGTGCTGCATGGCGACACGGGGTATTTCGGGTCGCCACGCTCCATCGCCTCCGGTGCGCTCGCGCTGGTGCCTGGCGTGCGCGACACGGTCGGAGAGTGGTATCCCGTTGCGGCCCCGGCGTCCCCGGTCGCGAGCGCGGTGAGCGGGATCGCCTGGGATTCACTGCCGCCACTCGCGGCAATGGGACCGGCGCGCGGCGAGTGGGAAGGGCTCGTCGTCGCCCGCGCGCGCCAGTTCGATCGACAGGCCGTCATCGCCGGCGTCGAGCGACCGCGACGGGTCGTTACCGTGTCGGCCGGGGGATTCTGGCGCTGGCGTTTTCGCGGCGGGCGAAGCGCGGACGCCTACGACGCGTTGTGGGGGAGTATATTCGACTGGCTGGCCGCGCAGCGCGCGGATGCGCGGGCCGCCGTTCCCGCCGACGCGATCATCCGCGAGGGCGATCGTATACGTTGGGTCCGCGGCACGGTGGGCGACTCCACGGTGACGGTTCGGCTCCAGCGTCGCGGGGATCCGCCCCGCACCGATTCGGTGGCCCTTGACTTCGGCGCGGCGGGTAGCGTGGCCGAGAGCAGTCCGCTCGAGGCTGGCGTATATGACGTCAGCGTGGCCGGGGGGAGCGCGCTCCTGGTCGTCAACCGATCGCGAGAGCTGTTGCCTCGCGCGCCGACGGTGCAGGCGGGGAACATCGGCGAGCGCGCCGTTCGGGGTGAGCGTCCTCGTCTGCGTGATGAAAACTGGCCGCTGCTGGTCGCGCTGATCGCGCTCTGCGCCGAATGGTTGCTTCGCCGCCGGACTGGCCTGCGGTAGCTCCACTCTTTATTCAACCGATGTGATGTGATGGCCCGAATTGCTCGACGCGCAGGAGACCTTCCGCGCAAGTCGCTGTGGCAGCGCGTCAAGGATGTCGCGCTCATGGATGTGGGCGTGCTCCTGCGGGGCGGAGTCACGCCCGGATCCCTCGAGCGGCTCGAGGAGCTGCTGTTACAGGCGGACTTCGGCGTCCCGGTGACACTCCGCCTCGTCGCCGACGTCGAGGCGCGGGCGACTCGCGGCGAAGTCGGCACCCACGAGGAGTTCCTCGCCGTCCTGCGCGACGGCGTCGAGCGAGCATTGCGCACCGGCAACAGCGACCCGGCGCTGCACCTGCCTGACGAGTCGCCCGCCGTCATCCTCATCGTCGGCGTCAACGGCGCGGGGAAGACGACGGCGATCGGCAAGCTTGCCGCACGCTTTCGCGAGGAGGGACAGTCGGTGCTCCTCGCGGCCGGCGACACATTTCGCGCCGGCGCGATCGATCAGTTGCGCATCTGGGCCGAGCGTACCGGCGCCGCGTTCGTCGGCGGCAGGGCCGGGGGCGATCCTGCCTCGGTGGCGTTCGATGCGCTCGATGCGGCCATCGCGCGGAAGACCGACATCGTCATCGTCGACACGGCGGGCCGCCTGCACACGCAGGACAACCTGATGAACGAGCTCCAGAAGGTGGCGCGCGTGATCGCGAAGCGTCTACCCGGGGCGCCCCACGAGACGCTGCTCGTCCTCGACGCCACCATCGGTCAGAACGCCGTGGCGCAGGCTCGTTCGTTCGCCCAGGCCATTCCGCTCTCGGGCGTCGTCGTCACCAAGGTCGATGGCACCGCTCGCGGGGGAATCGTGGTCGCCGTGCATGAGGCGATCGATGTGCCGATCAAGTTCGTCGGCGTCGGCGAGAGCGCGGAGGATCTGCTCGAGTTCGATGCCGCGGAGTACGCGAAGGAGCTCCTCGAGGAATGACGCATCCGGGAGATCGAGGGGGTCGAAGGGATCGAGGGGATCACGGGGTCGCGCACACCTCCGGATCCCCTCGACCCGTTCGTTCCCTCAGCACGCCCGTCATGTACCTGAAGGGAGTGGGGCCGGCCCGCTCCGAAGCATTGCGCCGGCTCGGCGTCATTACCGCGGAGGACCTGCTCTATCACCTCCCACACCGCTACGAGGACGCGAGCACCGTCGCGCCGATCGCGTCGCTCGAGCCGGGCATGGACGCGACCATCATCGGCACCGTCATCTCGAAGGGAGTGATTCCCACTCGCAAGGGGCTGCGAATCTTTCAAGCGGTCGTGCGCGATGAAAGTGGGATGATCGAGGTGTCCTGGCCCGGACAGCCCTTCCTCGACCGGGTCGTACGCAAGAACGATGTTCTCCTGCTCACCGGTCCCGTCCGCTTCTTTCACGGACGACAGCTGGCACCACGCGAGTTCGTCAACCTCGGCGACGACGCGGACGAGACGCGCGAAGGTCGCGTGCTCTCGGTGTATCCCGCGACTGAAGGGATGTCGTTCAAGCAGATCCGATCGCTGATCGACCAGCATCTGGATGGATTGCTCGCACTCGTCACCGAGTATCTACCCGCCGCGATCCTCGCGCGCGTCGGTGCGCCGGCGCTTCAGGACGCGCTGCGCGCCGTCCATCGTCCCGCATCGATCGCCGACGCCATGCATGGGCGCATGCGGCTCGCGTTCGAAGAGCTCCTGTTCGTGCATATCCTCCAGCTGCGCGCGCGGGCGCTGGCGCGGGAGCGACGGGCTGGTATCTCCTTCGCGAACAAGCGCGAGCTCACCACCGCGCTCAAGGCGGCGCTTCCCTTCGAGCTGACGCGCGCGCAGTCGCGGGCCACACGCGAGATCGTCGACGACATGACGTCACCGCGGCGCATGCACCGCCTGCTCCAGGGCGATGTCGGCAGCGGCAAAACCGTCGTGGCGCTCTTCGCGGCGTTGCTCGCCATCGAAAACGGCTACCAGGCGGCGATCATGGCGCCCACGGAGCTGCTCGCCGAGCAGCACGCGCGAACGATCGAGCGCATGCTGGAGCCACTCGGCATCCGCCCCGTGCTCGTCACCGGAAGTCTCGGCGCGCGCGAGCGCCGCGCCGCTGCCGAGCGTCTGGCATCCGGCGCGCCGCTCCTCGCGATCGGTACGCACGCGCTCGTCGAGGTGAGCACCAACTTCGGAAAGCTTGGCCTCGCGGTGATCGACGAGCAGCATCGCTTCGGGGTCGAGCAGCGCGCCGCCCTCGGAAAAAAGGGAGAGCGTCCGGACGTTCTGCTCATGAGCGCGACGCCCATTCCGCGCTCGCTCGCGCTGACGCTCTACGGAGACCTCGACCTGAGCACGCTCGACGAGCGGCCGCCCGGCCGCCTCCCGGTGCGCACGGCACTGCGCCCAGAGAAGGCGCGTCCGCGCATTCTCGAGTTCGTCGATCGGGAGCTGGAAAAGGGAAGGCAGGCGTATGTCGTGTACCCGGTGATCGAGGAATCGGAGAAGACCGACCTCAAGGCGGCGACGACGATGTACGAGACGTTGGCCACGGGACCGTTCGCGCACCGCCGGCTCGCGCTGCTGCACGGGCGCGTTCCCGCGGCCGACCGCGACGCGATCATGCGCCGGTTTCGCGACGGGGAGATCGATGTGCTCGTCGCGACGACGGTGATCGAGGTGGGCATCGATGTTCCGAACGCCACGGTGATGCTGATCGAGCATCCGGAACGCTTCGGCTTGTCGCAGCTGCACCAGCTTCGCGGAAGGGTCGGGCGGGGGGCCGACGCGGCGTATTGCATCCTGTTAGGCGACGTCGGCGACGAGGCGCGGCAGCGGCTGGAGATCTTCGCGGGAACCGAGGACGGCTTCGAGATCGCGCGCGCCGATCTCACGCTCCGCGGGATGGGCGATCTCTTCGGCCAGCGCCAAAGCGGCGTCCCCACCTTTCGAGTCGCTGACCCGCTGCGTGATGAGGCGCTGAACCTGGTGGCGCAGGAGGTCGCGGCCGAGGTGCTCGAGACCGACGCCGATCTCACTCGCGCCGAGCATGCCGGTCTGCGCCGGGTGCTGAGCGAGCGCTACGGGCGCGCGATCGAGCTGTTCAGGGTGGGCTGAGTTCCGGTGCGGCAGCGCAAGGGACTATGGAGCCGCAGATGAACGCAGAAACGCGGAGGAATCCGCCGAGGGGGCCGTCGCCGCGTAGTTCACAAGAAACTTTGGGAACTTCCTTTCGCCTGGAGCCTTCCATGTGCCGATGAGCGATCTGCGTATTCTGCGTCATCTGCGCTCACCAACAGGGCTGCGGCCTGCTGCGGTACCAGAACTGCCAAGCTAAGGCCTGGACCCAAGACGCCGCTTGATGCGCGTCAGCTCCTCGTTCGTCTTGTCGAGCTGCTCCTTGAGCGTCTGGATCTCCTTCTTCAGCTCTTCCTCGCGGGCGGCGGCTGCCTGACGAGCGGCCACGTTCGCGCTGTCGGTGGCGAGAGAAACGGAGTCGACGGCCGCGAGGAGCCGGCGAAGGATGCGCGCCTCGGCCTGGTGCGCGCTCATTGCCGTGTCGGAGAGATAGACATCCAGGCTGCGTCCGGCTTCGTCGCGATCGGCGCGCGATGTCGCCGCCTCGAGTCGAAGGATCGCCCGGACGTACTCGGCTTCACGCGCCTCGGGCGTTGACGCATGCGCGGTGATGAAGCGTGCGAGGATCACGTCGGCCTCCTCACGCTGGCCGGCGGAGGCGGCGATCCGCGCGCTCGTCAGTGCCTCGGCCAGACGCTCCGCGGGGGTCGGCTCCGGTGGGAGCTGCTGCCGCGAGATGCACGCGGACAGCAGGGACAACGACGCGACGACAACCAGTCGCCTCACGCGAGATCGCCCACCGCGAACTCGCGCGGGATGAGGGCCGAGGGGCGACCAACCCGAATCGGCATCGTGATCGTGAACGTCGACCCGACGGCCAGCGTGCTGTCCGCGGCGATCGACCCGCCATGCGCGACGACGATCTGCTTCGCGATCGCGAGTCCCAACCCCGTGCCTCCGAGCGACGGCCCCTGGTTGTCGGCCTGATAGAACTTCTCGAAGATATGAGGAAGCTGGGACGGTGGTATCCCCGCGCCAGTGTCGCTGACCGCCAACTGAATCTGGTCGTCCACCGCCTCGACGCGAAGGATGATCCGCCCGTCCCGTTCGGTGAACTTGAAGGCGTTCGAGAGGAGGTTGCCGAGCACCTCGTTCATGCGATCGGCATCCCAGTGCACTTCGACGGGAAGGTCGTCGCCGTACTCGACCTCGAAGTGAATGCCGCGCTGCAGCGACAGGACACGGAACGTGCTTTCCAGATCGTGGAGGAAGCGGCGCAGGTCGGTCGGGCGCGGGTAGATCTTGCCGCCCCCGGCCTCGAACCGACTCACGTCGAGAAGCTGATGCACGAGCCGCGCGAGCGACCGGGTTTGCGTGTCGAGCGTTCGGATAATGTCCCGCTGCCGCGTCGACACCGGCCCATAGACACCCTCGTCGAGCAGCTGCAAGTATCCGAGAATGACGTTCAGCGGCGTCTTGATCTCGTGCGACGCCACGGAGATGAACTCCGCCTTCAGTCGATCGAGCTGCGCGAGCTGCGCGGCCATCGTTCGGAAGCTTCCCGAGAGGCGGCCAAACTCATCGCGACGATCGGGCGACACGGACAGCCGGTGACCGAAATTGCCATCGGCCACCGCGGCCATGCCTTGCGCCAGGTCGTGTACCGGCCGACTGATCGACCGCCACAGGGCGAACGCGATCGCCAGGGCGAGCGCGATGGCCAGCCCGAGCGCGCCCGCGGAAACCCGCTGCGCCTCCTCGGTCAACGCCGCGGTCGCTTGCACGCGATCGCGCGTGCGCTCACGCAGCGACTGTTGCGCCGCGGTGATCGCGCGCTCGACGCTGTTGATCGCCGGCACGACGTGACGATTCGAAACCGTGTCGGCCGCGCGCACATTGCCGGCGAGCGCGAACTGGTACTCGAGGGGTGCATAACGACCGACGGCGGTAATCGCGGCACGAATCTGGTCCGCCGCTTCGCGAAGCTGGAAGGCGCGCAGCGTGTCGGCCATGCTCGACAACCGCGAAATCTGCTGCACCATCGCTTCCCGGCTCGAGACCTCCGGGATGAACAGCAAGGACGTCTCCGCGCCGCGAAGATCTTCCACTCCCGCGCGCATGCGCCCGAGCAGGAGCGACGCGGCGAAGTCGCGATCGCGCAGGTCCATGGTCTCGTCATGGACGCGATCGAGCGACCGCAGGGTGAGCCCGAGCGGCAGCAGCAGGACCACGGCGATCGCGAACAGGCCGAGTGCGAGGCGAGTGCGGATCGTCATGGCGAAAACGGTATTCGTGCGCCGAGCATCAGGGTTCGATCGTGGAGCAGCGTCCGTCGCGGTGAGGGATACGGAATGTTGTCCGGACCACCCTCCTCGCGCAAATCGTAAAGGAACAGGGCCACGCCCCCCAGCAGGGTGATTTGGCCGGCCACGATGCCCGTACGTGCCCGCCGGTCGTGTCGGACCGCACGCTGGTGGAGCGTCTCGGACTCCCCATCGGTGTATCGGCCGTCCGCGACCGTGCACGCCTCCGGGGAGCCGTCACAACGATCACGCAGCTGGCGATGCACCCGCTCCGCGGCGTCGTGCTCGGTGTAGGCGTACACGCCGAGCGCGAGCGTGGCGCCCGCGAGCGCCCATTTGGCCACGCGGACGATCCCGCGCACGTCACGAGCCTCCTCCGCGGGCTGGGCCCGCAGCGGAAGCGAGAGCGCGAGCAATGCGAGCGGCACGACGCCGCGGAAACGCTTCATCGGAATGCGAACACCTCTCCACCGAGCGTGGCGAGAATGATCTGCCGATCGACAACGACCGGTGGATGACGCAGCGCACCGCCGATTCGCTGGATCCAGGTCCTGGCACCGGTCGCTCGGGAGATGTGCATCAGAACGCCCGATAGCGTTGCAACGAGTACGCCGTCGCGCGTCACCAGCGGCGTAGCCGTCGTGATGCACCCGGGCACCATGGTGCGCTCGAGCGATGTCGGAGCGTGACGTCGGACACGAAAGAGCGTGCAGGACCCACCGAGCGCGAACACGGTATCGCGATGGGCGACCGCGCCACCCGGCACCGGCTCGCCCGTGTCGACGCTCCAACGCACGCCACCGCTCGGAACATGAACCGCGTAGATGGCGCCGCCAGGCGACGTCAGCACGAGCGTGGAGTCGTCCATCAATGCGCCCGGGGCAGCGGTCGCCGACGGAAGGCGAGAGGCGCTCACCATGGTGCCGGTCTCGCGGTTCAGCACGACCAGAGTGTCGCGCAGTGTCGAGATGGCGACGAAGCTCTCCGTGACGACCGGCCCGGAACGCGAGGGCCCGGCTGTCCTTCTCCAAAGCACGCGTCCGTCGGTTCTCGCGATGGCGAACGTGATCCCGTCGTCGGTCACGCCGTAGAGAACGGAGTCGCGGAGCACGAGCGGTGCGGAGACGTCGCCGACCGAGGTTTGCCACATGCGACGTCCGTCGGCGAGTCGTAGCGCGGTCACGCGCCCTCCCGTGCCCTCCGATGCGACGAACACGCGACCGCGCCCGACGACCGGCCCAATGCTGTACGCGCCGTCACCGCGTCGCCGCCAGAACATCTCCCCAGTGCGCGTGTCGAGCGCGTACACCCAGCGATCGGTCGTGGTCACGAGCGTGACGCGCGAGGTTACCGCGGGAAGGCCCTTCACGCCACGTCCGACGTTGGCACGCCAGACGAGTCGCGGCTCCGGCGCGATGGTCTCGCCCGCCGACGGAGCACGCGATGACGTCAGCAGATATTCACGGGCTTCGGCTGGGATTTCGTCCGGGACGTGGCCGGATGTGCTCGCGCACGCCACGTTGACTCCGATCAGCGCCGAAAATAGCTTGCCGGACCATGCCGGTAACCTCCGCAATATCAATGACATCCTCATTCGTGCGCATCGAGGCGCTGCGCGACCACCTTGGGCGCGCCACGTCCGTTCGAGGCTGGGTCACGCATCTCCGGTCGTCCGGGAAGGTCGCGTTCATCGTGCTCCGCGACGGGACGGGCGTACTGCAGTGCGTGATCGTGAAGAATGCGGTCGCTCCCGAAGTCTGGGAGCGATTCCAGCAGTTGACCATCGAGACGTCGATCGCCGTCACCGGTGAGGTGCGAGCGGACGCCCGCTCTCCCGGTGGGATGGAGATGAGCGTCAGCGCTCTCGACGTCGTTGGCGCGAGCCCCATCGACTACCCGATTCAGCCGAAGGAACACGGCGTCGATTTCCTGCTCGACCATCGTCACCTCTGGCTTCGCAGCCGGCGACAGCGCGCGATCGCTCGTGTCCGAAGCGAGCTGGAGCAGGCGATCCACGACTTCTTCTATGAGCGCGGCTTCCTCCGGGTCGACACCCCGATTCTCACCGCGGCCATCGGTGAGCGGTCGGGGCTGTTCGAGACCGAGTACTTCGACGAGGGGACGGCGTACCTCGCGCAGACCGGTCAGCTGTACGGAGAAGCAGCAGCCGCCGCCTTCGGGAAGATCTACACGTTCGGTCCGACCTTTCGCGCCGAGAAATCGAAAACGCGACGGCATCTCACCGAGTTCTGGATGATCGAGCCCGAGGTCGCCTGGAACGACTCCAACGACAACATGCGGCTGCAGGAGGATTTCGTTTCCCATCTCGTGCGACGCGCGCTCGACCGGTGCGGTGAGGAGCTCAAGGAGCTCGAGCGCGATACTTCCAAGCTCGAGACGGTCGTCCCGCCCTTTCCGCGCATCGCCTACACGGACGCGGTCGCCATTCTCCATCGCAAGGGAAGCTCCATCACGTGGGGGGATGATCTGGGCGCAGAGGACGAGGCGCTGCTCGTCGAGGATCACGACCGGCCGATCTTCATCTACAACTATCCCAAGGAAGCGAAGGCCTTCTACATGAAGGAGAACCCCGAGGATCCGCGCACCGTGCTCTGCGATGACTGCCTCGCACCCGAGGGGTATGGTGAGATCATCGGGGGCAGTCAGCGCGAGGACGACTACGACAAGCTCGTCGAGCGCATCAAGGCTGAAGGGCTGCCGATGGACGCGTACGGCTGGTATCTCGAGCTGCGGAAGTACGGGACGTTCACGCACGCCGGGTTCGGGCTCGGGCTGGAGCGCACGGTCGCGTGGATCTGCGGGACGCCGCACATTCGCGAGGTGATAGCCTTTCCGAGGCTCATGAATCGGCTGTGGCCGTGATGGTGCGGGCCGAGGGCCAAGGGCCAGGGGCCACGGGGAGGGTCAGGGGTCGTCAGTAGCGCGATCTACCCTTGGCCCTCCCCTTGGCCCTTGGCCCTCGGCCCCGCTTCACCGCCTCCCACATCTCATCCAGCCGCTGCAATCCCAAATCGGCGAGATTCTCACCACGCGCGACCGCCATCTCCTCCATCGCCTGAAAGCGGCGAACGAACTTCGCGTTGGCGCGATCGAGCGCGAGCGACGCATGCACGCCAGCCTTCCGGCACATGTTAACGCACGCGAACAGAAGATCCCCAAGCTCTTCCTCGAGCGCGACATGGCGCTCATCGAGCACTGGCACTCCGCCGGGGCCCACGCCGATCGGTGCGTCCTTGAGCTGTTGTCGAACTTCCGCCAGCTCCTCCTCCACTTTTTCCGCCGGCCCATCGACGTCGGGCCAATCGAAGCCGACACCGGCCGCGCGATCCTGAAGCCGGTGGGCGCGATGGAGCGCCGGTAGATCGACCGGCAATCCATCGACGATCGACATCCGCTTCGACGCTTTCATGCGCTCCCAGCCTTCGCGCTCGCCCTGACCGTACAGGTGTGGGTGGCGTGCTCGCATCTTCGTCACGAGCGCCGCGGCCACGTCCCCGGCATCGAAGGCTCCGCGTTCTTCGGCGATGATCGAGTGGAAGAGCACCTGGAGCAGAACGTCGGCGAGCTCCTCGCGGATCTGGCGATCCGCTCCGGCCTTGAGAGCGTCGTCGAGCTCGTGCGCTTCCTCGAGCAGATATGGGCGCAACGAAGCGTGCGTCTGTGCGGCGTCCCACTCGCACCGCTCTCGCAAGTCGCGCATGAGCGCGAGCGCATCTTCAAGCGTCATCTTGTCTTGCATGACTCCTCCGAGGCCGGTTATACTACCCGCCCGAGTCGAGACGGGTCAATGCAACCACCCAACAAGCGCGCCTGGGTCGAAATCGATCTGGGCGCGTTGCAGCGAAATGCGGCGACGATCGCGGAACGCTCGCGGGCGCCGCTGCTTCCCATGATCAAGGCCGACGCGTACGGCATGGGCGCCGTGCCGGTCGCTCGCGTCCTCGACGCGCTCAGCCCATGGGGCTTCGGCGTGGCGACGATCAGGGAAGGTATCGAGCTGCGCGCAGCCGGCATAACACGCCCCCTCGTCGTCTTCACTCCGCTCGCTGACGACGAGCTCGCCGATGCCCGCGCGGCTGGCCTGACGCCGTCACTGGCCCGTCCGGAGAGCGTGGCGCGCTGGAAGTCCGAGGGCGGCGGACCCTGGCACCTTCCCATCGACACCGGGATGAGCCGAGCGGGGATTCGATGGGACGAGGTCGACTCGATGCGTTCGGCCGTTCGCGAGTGCCCGCCGGAGGGCGCCTATACGCACTTCCACTCCGCCGACGCGGAGGACGGCTCGCGCGAGCAGCAGGAGCGGCGATTTCGCGACGCCGTCGCCGCGCTCCCAGAGCGGCCTCCGGTTCTTCACGTGGAGAACTCCGCCGCGCTCGAGCGCGGGGAACGGTCGGAATGGGATTGCGTACGCCCCGGGATCTTCCTGTATGGCGTTGGATCCGGCGAGGGCGCTGCTCTGGAGCCGCATCCCGTCGCTCAGATGCACGCGTGCGTCGTGGACCTCCGGCACGTGCGCGACGGCGAGACCGTCAGCTACGGCGCGACGTACCGGGCGGTGGGGGACCGGCGCATCGCGACGCTGAGCGTGGGATACGCCGACGGCTACCCGCGGGCGCTCTCGAACCGCGGGTGCGCCCTCCTGGCCGGTCGGCGCGTATGCGTCGCCGGCGTGGTCACGATGGACATGACGATGATCGACGTGACCGACGCGCCATGCGCGTTAGGCGATGTGGCGACGTTGATCGGCGGGAGAGGCACGGAGCTGGGTGTCGCGGCGGTCGCCCGCACGGCGGACATATCGCCGTACGAGCTCCTCACCGGCCTGCGCAGCCGGATCTCGCGCGTGTACCGCGCGGACGGGGTGCGGGCGTGAGGCGTCGCGCGATCGTCATCGTGCTCGATGGCGTTGGGGCGGGAGCCGCGCCCGACGCCGACGGCTACGGCGATGCCGGGAGCAACACGCTGGGAAATCTCTCGCGAGCGGTCGGGGGACTGAAGCTGCCGCACCTCGAGCGGCTCGGCCTCGGGCGGGTGATTCCGCTCGCGGGTGTCGCGAGTGATGTCGCACCCCACGCGGCGTGGGGGCGGATGCGTCCCGCCTCGGCGGGCAAGGACAGCACGACCGGCCACTGGGAGATCTGCGGGATCCAGCTGAGCAGACCCTTTCCCACCTACCCTGATGGTTTTCCGCCGGAGCTGATCGAGGAGTTCGCGCGACGGACCGGACGCGGCGTGCTCGGGAACGTTGCCGCCAGCGGAACGGCGATCATCGATCGGTTCGGAGCGGAGCACGTGCGGACGGGGAAGCTTATCGTCTACACGTCCGCCGACTCTGTCTTTCAGGTCGCCGCGCACGAGCGCGTGGTGTCGCTCGAGGAGCTGTATCGCGCGTGCGAGATCGCGCGCGCCATGCTCGTGGCGCCCCACGATGTGTCGCGTGTCATCGCTCGTCCGTTCATCGGCGACGGCAACGGGTTCACGCGTACCGCCAACCGGCGGGATTTCGCGGTCGCGCCTCCGTCGGAGACGTTGCTCGATGCTCTCGCGGCGGCCAACATTCCACGCCACGGCGTGGGCAAGGTGGACGATTTGTTCGCCGGCCGCTCGATCGCGGCCGAGCACGTTCCTGACAACGCTGCCGGTCTGGTGGCGATCGACCGTGCGCTTCGCGCGGCGCCCAGTGGGTTACTTTTCGCCAACCTAGTAGATTTCGACCAGCTTTGGGGGCACCGGAACGACGCAGCGGGGTTCCACGAGGGCCTCCGCTCGTTTGATGATGCCCTTCCCACGCTTCTTTCCGCGCTTCGCGAGGACGACCTGCTTTTTCTCACCGCCGATCACGGTAACGACCCGACGACGCCATCCACCGACCATTCGCGCGAGATCGTGCCCTTGCTCGTGACGGGCGCGCGCGTGCGCCCCACGGATTTAGGGGAGCGGGCGACGTTCGCCGATCTCGGTGCTACGGTCGGCGAGTGGCTTGGCGTCGGCTTTCGCGGTCGCGGCACTTCGTTCCTGTCCGAGCTGTTGTCGTGAAGGAAAGGGCATTCGACACCCTCCGCGCCGCTGCGCTCGGCGCGATGTCACGCGCGTACGCGCCGTACTCGGGCTTTCGAGTTGGTGCTGCGCTTCACGGTGCGGACGGGAAGGTGTATGTCGGATGCAACGTGGAAAACGCCTCGTACGGCGGCACCATCTGCGCGGAGCGCGGCGCAGTCGCCTCCGCGGTCGCGGCGGGTGTGCGCTCGTTCTCCCGGCTGGTGGTCGCCACCGAGGCGACCGAGCCCACGCCGCCCTGCGGGTTGTGTCGGCAGGTGCTGGTGGAGTTTGCTCCGGCCATCGAGATCGTGAGCGTGACGGCGGCCGGGGACGAGGCGCGGTGGACGCTCGACGCCTTGCTTCCATCTCCCTTCACGCCGCAATCGCTCACCCACCAGTGAAGACGGCTCGCGCGGTCGAAATGGGCGGTGTCGGAGCGCTGATGGGTGAGGTCATCCTCTACGCTACCAGCGGTCGCGAGCGACAGACTCAGTCACGAAGGATCATTCGCCAGAAGCCGCGGTCATGACCACTTTGAATGGTTTCGACATTGAAGGACGGAGCGCTCGTGCTGTCTAATCGTTTTGCCGTTCTGGTCGTGGGCGCGATCATCGTTGCCCTCAGCGCCTGCTCCGAGGAGCTCGCGGGGGGGAGTGGCTGCCCCGTGCTGTGTCCGGAGAGCGGGTTCGAGATCGTGAACGAAACAATCGAGCCGGTGGTCACGCTCGATTCGGCCATCCGTGGCTACCCGCTGCCGGGCACGGAAGGTCAGTTGACGCTGATGCAGCGCTTCTCAGGCGCGGACACGGTCATCACCGCCGGCATCGTTCGCTTCGACTTCATCCCCAAGACCGTGCCGGTCGGCACCGATTCCACGCCCGTCACGAAGGTCGACTCGGCGTACCTGCGGCTCTCGCTCGTCACCAGCGACAGTCTCAGCCGGCGCGATACGATCAAGAAGGTGCCGGTGACGATCGAGGTGTACGACGTGGACACGACCGCCTCCGATTTCGACACCGCGGCCGTGCGTGCGCGTTTTCGTCCCGGGACGTTGATTGCCTCGCTCACCGTTAGGCGCGATTCGATCCGCGACAGCATCTTCGTGCCGATCGATACCGCGGTGATGCGCTCGTATGCGGGGAAGGGCCGACTGCGCGTGGGACTCCGCATTCGCTCCGAGGCATCCATGCAGGTGCCCATCGCCACCAGCGAGACGGGCCCGCTGTTCCTGAGATTCAAGGCCCGAGGCGGGGCCGATTCCGTCACGCGCACGGTTGGTCCAGCGTCGTCGTCGTCGGGTCCCGATGGTCTGGCGCCTTCGCTCGATGACTACACGATCGTTTTGCGCGGAACACCGCCCGCGCCGCCCCAGGTGCTCGCCGTCGGCGGGCTCCCGGCATACCGCGCGTACATTCGACTCAATATCCCGAGCCGGATCATCGACTCGTCCACCGTGGTGCGTGCCGCGCTCGTCCTCACCCAGGTGCCGGTGCGCGGCCGCACGGACGACACGGTGCGGGCGGCCGTGCAGGCGAACATCTCGATTGCGCGGCCGCTGCTGGACATTGGCCGCGCGGCCCTTCTGGTGCGCTCGACCTTCGGACTCACCCAGCGGGTTCGCGCGCCCACCGACAGCGGTCTCGTACGCTTCGAGCTTGCCGGAACGATTCCGGTCTGGCGACAAACGCCCGAGGATGAGCTCCCGCGAGTGATCGTCCTTCGCTCGGAGCGGGAAGCGCAGTTTCCGTCGGAGTTTCACTTCTTCTCGAACGAGGCCCCCGCGAACCTGCGCCCGCGTCTCGAGATCAGCTACGTTCCCCGCGTGGACTTCACGTTGCCGTAATGCGAACTCGCCTGCTCGTCAGCTCGCTGCTCATCGCCGCCCCCTTGGCGGCGCAGGGCACGCTGAGCACCCAGGGCTTCGGGTATCACCCGGGTCAGATCAGCACGCGCGCGCGAGCGACGGGTGGCTCGCTTGGTGAATTCGATCCGACCTCGGCGCTCAACCCGGCGGCGCTCGCCTGGTGGGAGCGCTCCGGCGTCGTTCTCGAGTACTCGCCCGAATTCCGTCGCGTGACGACGCCCGGCGGGAGCGAAACCGCCACCGTCGCGCGGTTTCCCCTCTCGGGTGCAGCGCTCGCCATCGGCGGCCGCACGATTCTGGGGATCACGCTATCGACCTTCCTCGATCGAACGTGGCAGACTTCGGAGCGTGGAACGCATCAGTTCGCCGACGAGGAGATTCCATATCTGGTTCAGTTCCGAAGCGCCGGGGCCATCAACGACGTGCGGGTCGCGGGCTCCTGGACAGCGGCCAGGTCACTGCGTCTCGGACTCGGGGCGCACGTTTTCGTCGGCTCCAATCGCCTCAACATCCTGACGACGTTCGAGGACACACTCGATCGCGTCGCGGATTTCAGGCAGCAGTCCCGTGTGAGCTACTCGGGCGCGGCGGCGAGCGCCGGACTCGACTGGCGGCCGCATCGCGCCATCGCCCTGGCCGCGTCGGGGCGGTTAGGTGGAACGCTCCGCGCAGTGCGTGGCGACACGACGATCGCGACGGCCGACCTGCCGGCGCGCGTTGGCGTCGCCCTGGCGTACACCGGCTTCACGGGCGCGGTCATCAGCGCGAGTGGCGAGTGGCAGAATTGGTCGAAGCTGGACCGTCTCGGGAGCGACCAGCTCACGACGTTCGACGGGTGGGACTACGGCGTCGGCGCTGAGGTGCGCGGTCCGCGCTGGTTCGGCGGCGACGTCCCGATTCGCGCCGGCATCAGGCTTCGAACGCTGCCCTTCGGGGCGGCCGGTGCCGAGGTCGAGGAAACTTCCGTCGCGCTCGGTTGGGGCTTCGCCATGGCCGGTGGCCGCGCCGTCGCGGACTTCGGCGTGTCGCGTGCGTCGCGGAGGGCGGACGGCGGAGCGACCGAGAACGCGACGACGTTCAGTGTCGGATTGATCGTCCGGCCCTGATTGCCCGTGGCCGATCGCACCGGTCCTTCTCCCCTGATCCTGGTTGCCGACGACGTTCCGGCGAACGTCGAGCTCCTGTGTGACCAGCTGGCAACGCTCGGCTACCGCGTGGAAACGGCGATCGATGGCCCCTCCGCGGTCGAAGCGTGCTTCACGAAGAAGCCCGACCTGTGCATTCTCGACGTGTCGATGCCGGCAGGCTCGCTCGGCGTGGATGACCGATCGACCGGCTTCGAGGTGTGTCGTCGCATCAAGCGCGATCCACGCACCGCGAGGATTCCGGTGATCTTCGTGACCGCGCTCAACGACACCACCGATCGTGTGAAAGCGATCGAGGCCGGTGGCGATGACTTCCTCACGAAGCCGCACAACCGGCAGATCCTCGGCGCGCGTCTTCGGAGCCTCCTCCGACTGAAATTCGCGACCGACGCACTCGAGGAGAGCTATCGGAAGCTCCGCGAGCTGGAGAAGGTTCGCGACGACCTCATGAAGATGATCGTGCACGATCTGAAGTCGCCGCTGACGTCCGTGCTCGCCGCGCTCGAAATGGTGCTCGACGGGGATTTCGGCGCCGTCAGCGATCAGCAGCGCCGCGCCCTCGGCGATGCCGAAGCCAAGGCGGAAGATCTGCTCGCGCTCATCGAGGACCTCCTCGAGGTCGCGCGCATCGAGGAGGCGAGCATCCAGCTGGATGTCGAGGCGATCGCCCCCGCCGCGCTGCTGACCGAGGTGCTTCACGAGTGGGACATGCGCCTGGCGCAGGAAGAGGCGGTGGCGACGCTGGATGTCGCCGATGACGCGCCGGTGTTCCATGCCGACAAGGGGCTCATCAAGCGCGTCTTCTCGAACCTCATTCAGAACGCGCTCACGCACTCGCCGCGGAGCGTCACGATCGACCTGCGCGCGCGGCACGATGCCGCCACGGATGGCGTCATCTTCACCGTCGGCGACAACGGGCCGGGGATCCCGAAGGAGTATCACGAGATCATCTTCCGGAAGTTCGAGCAGGCGAAGACGCCCTCGGCCCCGCGCGTCCGCAGCTCGGGGCTTGGACTGGCGTTCTGCAAGCTCGCGGTCGAGGCGCATGGCGGACGCATCTGGGTCCAGAGCGCCGAGGGGCAGGGAAGCCAGTTTCATTTCACGCTTCCCGTGCGGCCGCGCGTCAGCGAGGACTGATGAGGGTATACCTTCGCACCTTCGGATGTCGCGCGAATCACTACGATAGCGAAGTGGTGCGGGCGATGCTGGATCGCGGCGGACACACGGTCGTCGCCGCGCCTGACGAGGCGGACGTCGCCGTCTTCAACAGCTGCGCCGTCACCGCCGATGCGCAGGCCGATCTGCGGCAGAGTGTGCGGCGTGCGGCACGCACGAATGACGCGTTGCGCACCGTGGTGATGGGGTGCGCCGCGGCGTTCGATCGAGATTCGGTGCGGGAGCTCCCGTCGGTGTCGCACGTCGTTTCGGGTGCCGACTTCGTGTCGATCGCGGCCGCGCTGGAGTTACCCGCGCACGCCGTGGCCACGCTCGCGACTCGCGCGCAAAGCACCGTTCGCGCGGTGCTCCGCATCCAGGACGGATGCGACGAGCACTGTACCTTTTGCGCGACCACGGTCGCGCGCGGTCCCGCGCGGTCGCGTTCGGTCGATGCGCTCATCCGTGAAGCGCACGCGTTGTCCGAGCGCCACTCCGAGATCGTGCTCACCGGCATTCACATTGGCAGCTGGGGCACCGAGCATGGTGCGCCGCTGAGCACCCTCGTCCATCGGCTCCTGCGCGAGGTACCCGATGTGCGCTTCCGGCTCTCGTCGCTGGAGGCCACCGAGGTCGACCCACTGCTCGCGACGCTTTTGCGATCCGATGACGGGCGTCTCGCCCCACACCTTCACGCCCCGCTTCAGTCCGGATCCGATCGCGTCCTGCGCCGCATGGGGCGCCACTGGTACACGGCGCACAGCTACCGGGATGCCGTCGGTGCGCTGGTTCGTGACCGCGACGTCTTCGGGCTTGGAGCCGACGTGATGTGCGGCTTCCCGGGTGAGACGGAGGCCGATCACGAGGCGACGGTACGGCTCATCGAGGAGCTGCCGTTCACCTATCTGCACGTGTTCCCGTATTCCCCGCGACCGGGAACGGCGGCGACCCGACTTGGATCGGTCGTCGCACCGTCCCGGGTCGAGCGGCGCGCCGCCGACCTTCGCGCGCTGGCGAAGCGCAAGGCCGCCGCCTATCGAGCGCGGCGGGATCGCGGAGTCGCCGACGTGATCGTCACGACGGGAGGGCCCCGCCCCGAGGGGATCACCGAAGATTTTCTGACGGTGCACGTCACCGGGTCGATGGAACGCGGCGCACGGTTCCGCGCCCGCCTTTCGGTAACCGACAGCGCGATTCTCGCGCATCCCGAACGTGCCCGCGACTCGATGACGCGTTATCTTTCGGCACCATGAGTATCTCGCCGCGCGGGACCGTCTACGTCGAGACGTACGGCTGCCAAATGAACGTGAGCGACTCCGAGCTGATGCTGGGGTCTCTCGCGTCGATCGGCTACGCCCCTGTCGAGGGGCCCGACGGCGCGGACGTCATTCTCGTGAACACCTGCGCCATCCGTGATCACGCCGAGCAGCGCGTGATCGGGCGCCTCGGCGAGCTCAAGCGACACATGAAGCCGGACACCGTCCTGGGTGTCACTGGGTGCATGGCGCAGCGCCTCGGTCCCCGCCTGCTCGAGCAGGCGAAGCATGTCGATCTCGTGATCGGGCCCGACGGCTATCGCGCGCTGCCGTCGCTCATCGAAGGCGCGCGAGAGGGTCGGCGTGCGGCGGCGGTGGAGTTCGATCTCGAGGAGCATTACGAGGACGTCTCGCCGCGGCGGTTCGACCGTGTGCGTGCGTGGATCCCGGTCCAGCGAGGGTGTGACTACAAGTGCACCTACTGCATCGTGCCGACGACGCGGGGTCCGGAGCGCAGTCGGCAGCTCGCGGATGTCGTGCGCGAAGCGGAGCGAGTGGTGGCCGAGGGGATCAGCGAGGTGACGCTGCTCGGCCAGACCGTGAACTCCTATCACGACGGCCGTTACGACTTCGCCGATCTCTTGCAGGCCGTGGGGGCCGTTCGAGGCATCCGGCGTCTTCGGTTCACGAGTCCGCACCCGAACGACTTTTCCGATCGCGTGATTTCCGCGATCGCCGCGGTCGATGCCGTGTGCGAGCACGTACATCTCCCAATGCAGTCGGGATCGACACGCACGCTCAAGCGGATGCTCCGGCGGTACACACGGGAGGAGTACTTCGCGTGCGCGGCGCGACTCCGTGCCGCGGTACCGGGTCTGTCGCTCACCACCGATATCATCGTCGGCTTCCCTGGTGAGACCGACGAGGATTTCGACGAGACGCTCACGGCGGTCCAGGCGCTCGCGTTCGACGACGCTTTCACGTTCAAGTTCTCGCCGCGCGAAGGCACCCCCGCGACGCGACTGCCGGCCGAGCTGACGGTGCCTGACGAGGTGGCCGCGCACCGGCTGGAACGGTTGATCTCGGCCGTTCGTCAGGGAGCGCGCGCGCGCAATCTCTCCCTCCTCGGTTCCCGTCACGAAGTGTTGATCGAAAAGGTGTCGCGCCGGGGGGAGCTGCTGCAGGGCCGCACGCGGGAGCATCGGACGGTCCTCGTTCCCGGTGATGAATCGATGATCGGCGAATACCTCACCGTCGAGCTCACGGGCACGACCGGCTCCACCTTTACCGGTGCGATCGTGCGCGAGCGGGCCGCACTCCCCATCGCCGTATGAAGAACCTTCTGGAGGGGGCGGTGAAGGAGGTGTACGACGAGCTTCGCGTGCGCGATGCATCGTTTTGCGGCTGCGCGCAATGCGAAGAGGATGTCCTGGCCTTCGCGCTCAACCATCTTCGTCCACGCTACGCGGGTGGCACGCGCGAGGGCGTCGCGGTGACGTCGGTCGATTTACAGCGCGACCAGACTCGTGCGGAGCTGATGGTGGCCGTGCTCGACGCGATGCGCCGCGTCTCGAACAACCCGCGTCACCCCATTGGCGACGCCAGGCGCGGAGGCGGCGCCGGGTAGATCTCCCGCTGCCGCTCATCACCGTCGCGGTTCTTGCCTACGCCGCCGGACTCCTCCTCGGATTCGGCGGCGCGTTGCATCTGACCGTCGTCGTCGCCGGCGGACTCTCCGGGGTGGGGCTCGTCAGGCGGGAGATACGTGCGATCGCGATTGTCACGCTGACCCTCGCGGGATGGCTCGCGGCGCGCGCCGAGCTGGCGCGAGAGGAGAAATGCTCGCAGGTAACGGGGCAGATCGTGGCGACCTTCCCCGAGCCCCTGGCGCCGGGCGCGTTTGTGCGCGGAGAGGCGCGAACGATCGGCGGCCGGGCGTGTGTTGCTCCGATCACCGTCGCGGTGCGGCGCGGGCGCGTCGCAGCCGGGCGAGCTGCGGTCGTCGATGGTGAGGCGAGTGCAACGCGAGGCCGGCTCTTCGTGCGAAATGCCTGGGTGCGTGCGGGCCGCGATCGCGATGACCTCGTCGCGTTTCGCGCGCGGCTCGGCCGCGGACTCGACAGCGCGTTCGGAAGTAACGCCGCCCTTGCGCGGGCGTTGCTCATCGCCGACACGCGGTCCCTCGATCCCGGCGTGCGCGATCGTTACGCGGCGGCGGGGCTGGTGCACATGTTGTCGATATCGGGGCTCCACGTGGCGATCATTGCGCTGGCTGTCGAGGTGCTCTGCCGCGCCGCTCGCCTGCCACCCCGCGGAGCCCTGCTGACGACGATGATGGTGGTCGCCACGTACGTCGCGATCATCGGGGCGCCGGCGCCGGCCGTTCGATCGGCGGTGATGCTGGGCGTGACGGCCGTGTCGCGGCTCGCGCAGCGCAACACGTCGCCGTGGGCGTCGCTCGCGATCGGCGGCGGCGCGCCCCTCATCGCACCGCGAACCGTGCTGGACCTCGGGTGGCAGCTGTCCGTTCTCGGAATGGCGGGGCTCGTCGCCAGCGGCGCGCTGGCGCGTCGCTGGATTGGTCGCGATGTCGGGCGCTGGCGGGGAAAGCTTCTCGCCGGTCTGCTGGCATCGGTTGTCGCGTCACTGGTGAGCGGGCCACTCGTCGCCTGGCACTTTGGGCGCTTCAGCCTCGTCGCTCCACTGGCGAATCTGATCGCCGCGCCGATCGTCGCCGTTCTTCAGCCGGCGCTCTTCCTCGCGCTCGTGTGCACGCCGGCGGCCAGCCTGGAGCGGTTCGTGGCCGATGCCACGTTCCCGGTGTTCTGGTTGCTCGAGGCCGTGGCGTCTGGTGCGTCGCGGGTACCCTTTGCGTCCATTGATGTCGTTCCGACGCTCGGCGTGGCCGCGCTCGCGTTGGTGTGCGCGATCAGTATGGTCGTGGCGTGCGTCAGTCGGTATCCGGGGCGGGCGGTCGTCGTGTGCGCGGCCGCGCTCGCGGTCATGGCGTGGTGGCCGCTGGCCCCCGTCGGGGCGCGCGGCATGGAGCTGCACATGATCGACGTGGGGCAGGGGGACGCGCTAGCACTCCGCACACCGCGCGGTCGGTGGATTCTCGTGGACGCCGGACGCGCGTGGCGAGGCGGCGATGCCGGCCGAGCGACCGTCATTCCGTATGTTCGCCGGCTCGGTGGAAGCGTCGAGGCGTTCATCCTCTCCCATCCGCATGCGGACCACGCGGGCGGAGCCGCGACCGTCGTGCGCGCGTTACGACCGGCGGCGTTCTGGGATGGAGCCTACATCGGAACGAGCGACACCTATCGCGCCGCGCTGTCGGCCGTCGAGAGGGCCGGGATCGCCTGGGTGCGTGTGAGGCCAGCCGCCCGCACCATCATCGATGACGTCGAGCTGGAGTTCCTCGCACCCGACTCCGCGTGGACCAGTGCGCTCGACGATCCGAATGAGGCGAGCGTGGTGCTCCGAGCTCGCTATGGGGCGGTGCGATTCCTGCTCGTGGGCGACGCGGAGCGAGCCGAGGAGCGATGGCTGCTCGCGCGGGATTCGCTTGCGCTGCGCGCCGAAGTTCTGAAGGTGGGGCACCACGGTAGCATTACGAGCACGACGCCGTCATTTCTGCGCGCCGTTCGACCCGGCGTCGCCCTGGTATCGGTGGGCGCCGGGAACGCCTACCGGCACCCGAGCGAGGAGGTCATGCAATCGCTCGCGACCGCGGGAGCGATGGTGTTACGCACCGATCGACAGGGGAACATCGTCGTGCGGACCGATGGAGTTGCGGTGGAGATCGAGGCACAGGGGGAGCGATGGGAATCGTCACTCGCATCCGCGCCGCGTTGATCGGCGAGCCCGAGCCGCTCGCGCGCGAGGTGGTGGAGCGGTATCCGGAGCTGCATCGATTGAGGCTGCGTCGCGGCGGCCTTCCCCCGCGTCTGGGGGGATGGGCGCTCGGGCGTGCGACGGTCGCGGCGATCACGTTGCGTCGCTGGGTCTTCCTCGCGCCGGAGGTGCCCGCGCGCCCGCCGCTGCTCTTGCACGAATTGCGGCATCTTGAGCAGTTTGAGGCCAACCCGCTCTTTCCGCTTCACTACCTTTGGGCGAGCGTGCGACACGGATATCACGACAATCCGTTCGAGGCGGACGCGCGCGCCTTTTCCGCGCGCCGGCTGCGCACCCAGGGACCCTCGTCGGCAGGAGATCGCTAGCTGTGGTGTACAACACGCCCACGTCGGTCGTCACGATCGATCGCTTCATCATCGAGCAGGAGCGGCTGCATCCCGAAGCGACGGGCGAGCTCTCCGGCATTCTGTACGACCTGGCGCTCGCGGCGAAGATGGTGTCGAGCAAGGTCCGGCGCGCCGGCCTCGTGGACATCCTCGGCTCCGCCGAAGCGGAGAACGTGCAGGGCGAGATCCAGCAGAAGCTCGACGTCTTCGCGAACGAAACCATCGTCAAGGCGCTCGATCACGGTGGTCGGCTCTGCGCGATGGCGTCGGAGGAAGTCCCAGACATCATCCCCATTCCCGAGGGATTCCGCTGCGGGAAATACTGTCTGCTCTTCGATCCGCTCGATGGGTCATCGAACATCGATGTGAACGTCCCCGTCGGCACGATCTTCTCGGTGGTCCGCAAGATCACGCGCGGGGTGCGCGGCGATCTCGAGGACATGCTGCAACCCGGCCGTCGCCAGGTCGCCGCGGGTTACGTGATCTACGGATCGAGCACGATGCTCGTGTATACCACGGGGCAGGGCGTTCACGGCTTCACGCTCGATCCGTCGATTGGGGAATTCCTGCTCTCGCACCCGAACATCCGCATACCGGATCCGGGACGCTATCTCTCGGTGAACGACTCGTACGAGCAGTACTGGGACGAGCCGGTGAAGGCGCTGATGCGGCGCTATCGCGGACTCGACGGTGCGCGCAAGGCCATGAGCGTGCGTTACGTCGGATCGCTGGTCGCCGACTTCCACCGGAACCTCCTGGGCGGCGGCATCTTCTGCTACCCGGCGAACCAGAAGAGCCCGCAGGGGAAGCTACGACTCCTCTACGAGGCGAATCCGCTCGCGTTCGTGGTCGAGCAAGCCGGCGGCGCCGCGACCGACGGCACTCAGCGCATTCTCGACATCCAGCCGACGGAGCTCCACCAGCGCATCCCCCTGTACGTCGGGAGCAAGAGTGACGTGGACACGGCGGCCAGCCTTCTCGGTGGCCGGAAGCTCACCGGGGTGGGGGCGTGAGGGTGACGGCAAAGATGACAGACTTCAGAATTCAGATTTCAGAATTCAGAGAAACCTGCGCGCGGCCGGCGCCATACCATGCGCATGCTGTTGCTGAATTCTGAACTCTGAATTTCTGAACTCTGTCATCTTTGCCGTTTCCCGAATGACCGCCCCTCGCCTGACGCCCTCCGGCATCGAGATCGCCCCCGTCTACCGAGATGCGGGCGTTGAGTACTCGCACGACCTCGGCGATCCCGGACAGTTCCCGTTCACCCGCGGCGTGCAGCCGACGATGTATCGCGGCCGCCTCTGGACGATGCGGCAGTACGCGGGATTCGGCACGGCCCAGGAGACGAATCGGCGATTTCGTCATCTGCTGGATGCCGGGCAAACGGGTCTTTCGGTCGCGTTCGATCTTCCGACACAAATGGGCATCGATTCCGACGCCCCCCGCGCTCAGGGAGAGGTCGGCCGCGTCGGCGTCGCCATCGACACGGTAGAGGACATGCACGCGCTGTTCGAGGCCATCCCGCTCGACCGGGTCTCGACATCGATGACGATCAACGCCACCGCCTCCACGCTGCTCGCCATGTACATCGTGGTGGCCGAGGAGCGCGGGACAACGCGGGCGGCATTGAGTGGCACGGTGCAGAACGACATCCTCAAGGAATACGTCGCCCGGGGCACCTACATCTATCCGCCGGCGCCGAGCCTCGCGCTGGTGACGGAGCTGTTTCGCTTTTGCGCAGCCGAGGTGCCGAGCTGGAACCCGATCTCGATCTCCGGCTATCACATTCGTGAGGCGGGCGCGACGGCGATCCAGGAGCTCGCCTTTACCTTCGCGAATACGGTCGAATACGTGTCGCGCGCGATCGCGGCCGGGCTGCCGATCGACGAGTTCGCCCCGCGCCTTTCGTTCTTTTTCGCGGCGCATAACGATCTGTTCGAGGAAGTCGCGAAATTTCGTGCCGCGCGACGGATGTACGCACGACTCATGCGTGAGCGCTTCGGAGCCGGGGATGCGAGTGCGCGATTGCGCTTCCACACGCAGACCGGCGGCGTGACGCTCACCGCGCAGCAGCCACTGAACAACGTCGTGCGCGTCGCGGTGCAGGCGCTGTCGGCCGTCCTCGGTGGAACGCAATCGCTGCACACCAACGGGTACGACGAGGCGCTTGCCCTTCCCACGGAAGAGGCGGCCACGCTCGCCCTGCGCACCCAGCAGATCCTCGGTCACGAGAGCGGGGTCGCGGCGACCGCCGATCCATTGGCGGGCAGCTATTACGTCGAGCAGCTGACGACCACGCTCGAGCGCGAGGCGATGGCCCTTCTCGCCCGCGTCGATGCGCTCGGCGGCGCGGCTCGCGCGATTGCGGCCGGCTTCATGCAGGAGGAGATCGCCCGCAGCGCGTACGAGCATCAGTTGCGGGTCGAGCGTGGCGAGGCGGTGATTGTCGGCGTCAACCGATTCAGCGACGACCGGGAGTCTGTTTCGATTCTTACCCCGGACTATTCGGCGCTGGAGCGCGGGCAGGTCGAGCGCGTGCGAGCGGTGCGCGCGCGGCGCGATCGGGCATCGGTGGAGCGCGCGCTTTCCACCTTGCGCGCGGAGGCGCACGGGTTTGCGGCAGCGGGCGGGCGGAATCCGCCACTCATGCCGATGATCATCGACGCCGTTCGCGCGCGCGCTACCGTCGGCGAAATCGCCGACGCCTTGCGAGCGTCGTGGGGCGAGTACACGCCGACATGATGGGGGCGAAGGGTCCCAGGGCGCCGAGGACGGGCGATGGGCGACCACGTCTGCTCAACGCCGTTCGACCCCCCTTCGAACCCTTCGAGCCCTTTGAACCCCTTCGAACCCCTTAATCCTCTCGCTCCCCTCGCACTGACATGGACTGGTTCTCCGACCCGAATGCCTGGCTCGGGCTGCTCACGCTCACGCTGCTCGAGATCGTCCTGGGGATCGACAACATCATCTTCATCACGATCCTCGCCGGAAAGCTCCCCCCGGAGGACCAGCCCAAGGCGCGGCGCCTCGGGTTGGTGGGCGCCTTCGTCACGCGAATCCTCCTGCTCCTGGCGATCGCGTGGATCGTACGACTGACGAAGCCGCTGTTCGAGGTATTTGGTCACGGGGTCTCCGGGCGCGACCTGATCCTGCTCATAGGTGGTCTGTTCCTCATCGGAAAGGCGACCCACGAGATCCACGACAAGCTCGAGGGCGAAGAAGGCCACGCGACCGCCAGGTTGAAGGCGTCACTTCCGCGCGTCGTCGTGCAGATCATGCTGATCGACATCGTCTTCTCGCTCGACTCCGTGATCACCGCGGTCGGGATGGTCGACCAGGTCAGCATCATGATTGGCGCGAACATCATCGCCCTCGGCATCATGCTCGCCGCTGCCGGCGCCATCTCGCGGTTCGTGGACCGGCACCCCGCGATCAAGATGCTCGCGCTGTCATTCCTGGTGGTCATCGGCGTGAACCTCGTCGCCGAGGCAACCGGCGTTCATATTCCAAAGGGCTACACGTACTTCGCGATGTTCTTCTCCATCGCCGTCGAGATGTTGAACATCAAGGCGAGGACGAGGGTCACGGAGCCGGTGAAGCTGCACAAGTCCGTCGAGTAAATGGGTGACGGATCGCCGCCGCGCGGCTTGAACGGCCTCGCGGCGGCGCGTAGCTTTCAGTGACGTGCCGCCCTCCTAAGTGTCATCGGAATGCCAACTTACGATTTCGTCTGCCCGTCCCGTCACGAGTTCGAGCGCTTTTTCCGCAAGATCAGCGACGCGCCGATGGAGATGGCGTGCCCGGAATGTGGGGCAATCGCCCTCCGGAAGGTCTCGGGCGGCGCCGGACTCGTCTTCAAGGGCTCGGGCTTCTACATCACCGATTACGGGAAGGACGGCAAGAAGCCGCAAGGCGCGCCGCCGAAGCAGGATGCATCCGGCTCGAGCTCCGCTGAGGGGGGCGCTCCGAGCGGCGGGGAGTCCGCGAAGAAAACGGAGAAGAAGGGAGACGCATCCGCGTCGAAGCCCTCCTCGTCAGGCAGCGCCGGCACAGAATGACGAGCGCCACCCCGGACTGCATTCGTGCCGAGCTGGTGCGCGCGGCACGCGATCTGGGCGCGCCGGAGGAGATCGACCCGACGCTCGAGCGACCGCGTGATCCCGCGCACGGCGAGTGGGCGACGAATCTCGCGATGACCCTCGCCCGGCCGCTGCGTCGCAAGCCGCGGGAGATCGCCGAGCAGCTCGTCGAGCGCCTCGATCTCGAAGCGTGCGGCGTCGCGCGGATCGAGATCGCCGGCCCGGGCTTCATCAACTTCCGTCTCGACCCGGCGCATACCGCACGCGGGCTGACGACGATCCTCCGGGCGGGTGACCGCTACGGTCACTCGACGGAGGGCGCGGGACGCCAGGTCAACATCGAGTTCGTCTCGGCCAACCCCACCGGGCCGCTCCACGTCGGCCATGGCCGGCAGGCGGCGTTAGGCGATGCGATCGCCTCGCTGCTCGAGGTCACGGGGTGGAAGGTCTCGCGCGAGTTCTACTACAACGACGCCGGCGCGCAGATCGCCAACCTCGCGTTGTCGGTCATCGCCCGGGTCCGCGAGATGGCGGGGGAGCCGTTGTCGATCCCCGAGGGCGGATATCACGGGGAATACATCCGCGAGATCGCCGAACGGTTCGTCGCCGCGCGCGGCGCGAATCCGCAGGCGGTGCTCTCGAGCGGCGACCTGAATCCCGGTGGCGCGCTCTTCGAGGAGATTCGTCGCTTTTCCGTCGCCGAGCTGCGCGCCGAGCAGGACCGTGACCTGCAGGCCTTCGGCGTGCGCTTCGATACGTACTTTCTCGAGTCCTCTCTCTACACGGAGGGACGCGTCGACACGACCGTTCGCGCGCTGGGGGCGGCCGGTCACACGTACGAGCACGAAGGCGCCCTCTGGCTGCGCACCACCGACTTTTCCGACGACAAGGATCGCGTGATGCGCAAACGCGATGGCACCTACACGTACTTCGTCCCCGACGTCGCGTACCACGTGACGAAGTGGGACCGCGGCTACCATCGCGCGATCAACGTTCAGGGCGCCGACCATCACAGTACCGTCACGCGCGTTCGCGCCGGGCTGCAGGCACTCGATCGCGAGATTCCGCAGGGATATCCCGAGTACGTACTGCATCAGATGGTCACGGTGATGCGGGCCGGCGACGAGGTGAAGATCTCGAAACGCGCTGGCAGCTACGTCACGGTGCGCGATCTGGTGGATTGGGTTGGCCGCGATGCGGTGCGCTACTTCTTCCTGATGCGACGGGGTGATTCGCAGCTGGTCTTCGATGTCGATCTCGCGCGCACGCAGTCGGAGGAAAACCCGGTGTACTACATCCAGATGGCGCACGCGCGCCTCTCGGGGATTTTCCGCGTCGGTGGTATCGATCCGGCGAGCATCGATCCGCACACGCCGCTCGATACGCTCGTCGAGCCGGAGGAGCAGGAGCTGATCAAGCGTCTGCTCGATTTTCCGGCGGTCGTGTCGGGTGCGGCTCAGGCGCTCGAGCCGCACCGCATCGCGGCCTATCTGCACGACACGGCCGGCGTCACGCACCTCTGGTACCACAAGCACCACGTGCTCAACGAGCCGCCGCCGATCATGAACGCGCGCCTGGTGCTGGCGCGCGCGGCGCAGATCGTCCTTCGGAACGGCCTTTTCATTCTCGGGATCACAGCTCCCGAGCGCATGTGAAAATGGGGTCAGGAGTCAGGAGTCAGGGATCAGGGGGTTTCAGAAGTTCGGTTTGAGGAGGGACCAACACCCCCAAA
The DNA here is from genome assembly GCA_035650335.1 of Gemmatimonadaceae bacterium. Lineage (GTDB taxonomy): Bacteria > Gemmatimonadota > Gemmatimonadetes > Gemmatimonadales > Gemmatimonadaceae > JAICNG01. The sequence continues at coordinate 67,160 of DASRHU010000136.1, forward strand.
CCTCACTCCCCCTATCCTGACACCCAGCCCCTGACACCCCCTGACCCCTGACTCCTGACTCCTGACCCCTGGCAAATGACCGTCCTCGTCGTCGGCTCCGTCGCGCTCGACTCCGTCGAAACGCCGTTCGGCAAAGCGGACAACGTCCTTGGTGGCTCCGCGAATTTTTTTGCTGCCGCGGCGAGTCACCTGACACCGGTCCAGCTCGTCGGCGTCGTCGGCAACGACTATCCGATCCACGAGCTGGAGGCGCTGGCGAAGCGCGGCGTCGATCTCGCCGGCCTCGAGCAGGCTGACGGCGCGTCCTTTAGATGGCGCGGGCGCTATCGCCACGATCTCAACTCCGCCGAGACCCTCGAGACGCACCTCGGCGTCTTTTCGCACTTCCGGCCGAAGATTCCGGAGCAGTTTCGCGAAGCGCCGTTCGTTTTTCTCGCGAACATCGATCCGCGACTGCAGCTGGAGGTGCTGGACCAGGTTCGGAAGCCTCGGCTCGTCGCGTGTGACACGATGAACTTCTGGATCGAGAGCCGGAGACCGGAGCTGCTCGAGCTGCTGGCGCGCGTCGACCTCATCACCTTGAACGATGGCGAAGCGCGACAGCTCACCGAGAAAGCCAATCTGGTGCGCGCCGCTCGCTGGATTCTCGAGCGTGGGCCGAAGCACGTCATCATCAAGAAGGGCGAGCATGGCGCGTTCATGTTCACGGAGCAGACCGTGTTCTTCGCCCCCGCCTATCCGCTGGAGGATGTCTTCGATCCCACCGGGGCTGGCGATTCCTTCGCCGGGGGCTTCATGGGCTACCTCGCCCGCACTGGTGATCTCAGTGAGCCGAGCCTCAAGCGCGCGGTCGTCTATGGATCCGCGATGGGGTCGTTCGCCGTCGAGCGATTCTCGATTCAGCGCTTTCAGGAAATCTCGCGCACGGAAATTCGTGACCGTGTGAGGGAATTCTATCGGCTGGTTTCCTTCGAGGAGGACATGCTCTCGTGACCGGGCCGCTCGACTATACCGCGGCCGGCGTCGACATCGAGACATCCGATCGCACCAAGGACAGGATCCGGACGCTGGTCGAGTCGACGTTCACCGCCGGAACGCGCGGCGGCTTCGGCGGATTCGGCGGCATGTTTCGCGTTCCGACCGACGTCCCCTCACCGGTGCTCGTCGCCAGCGCTGACGGGGTGGGCACCAAGATCAAGCTCGCGATCGAGGCGCGGCGGCACGACACGATCGGTCACGATCTCGTCAATCACTGCGTGAATGACGTGCTCGTGCAAGGCGCGCGACCACTCTTCTTCCTCGACTATGTCGCATTCGGGAAGCTCGAGCCCGATGTGGCCGAGGCGGTCGTTCGTGGCGTGGCCGCCGGGTGCCGGGAGAACGGCTGCGCCCTCCTCGGCGGGGAGACCGCGGAGATGCCGGGGGTCTATACGCCCCCCGATTACGATCTCGCGGGGTTCATCGTCGGATATGTGGATGAAGGGCACATCCTGGGGGCCGACCGGGTACGTCACGGGGATGTGCTCGTGGGGCTGGCGAGCAACGGGCTTCACACGAACGGGTACTCGCTCGCCCGCCTGCTCGTCTCACAACGGTTGAAGCTCGGCGCGACGGATCCGTTCCCGGGCGGGCAGGGGACCGTTGCCGACGTGTTGCTCAAGGTGCATCGCTCGTATCTCCGTTCGCTGACACCGGTGCTCGATGCCACGCACGCCATGGCGCACATCACCGGCGGTGGACTGCCGGGCAACGTGCGACGCGCCCTGCGCGACGACTGTGACGCGATCATCGACACGTCGACGTGGGACGTGCCCCACGAGTTCACCGTCCTGCAGCGGGCCGGCGACGTGTCACGAGAGGAGATGTTCCGCACGTTCAACATGGGTGTGGGGATGGTGGTGATCACCGATGCGCGGTCCGCGGATGCGGTGATGTCGAGCGCCCGTGCGGCCGGAGTCGAGGCATGGCTTGCCGGCCGCGTGGTGCGTGGGAGTGGCAGCGTGATTCTCGAATAAGGAGTCGCAGATGAAGGCACGTACGTTCGTGGCGAGCGCCGCGCTCGCCTGCATGATCGCGCCGGCGGCGATGGCGCAGAGCGAGGTCGACCCGCGGTGCACCGATCCGGCGCTCGTCGGCGCCAGTAACGAGGGACAGGACGCCTGCCAGAAGGCGCTCGATCTCCTCAATTACATGACGCCGCAGCTCGGCATGCTGATCGCCGGCGGGAACGCGACGATCGGGCAGGGCGGTTCGTTAGGTGGCCTGGGGCATTTCGCGTTGAGCGTGCGCGCGAACGGCATACGCTCGAGCCTCCCCGACATCGACGCGGCCGGCGTGAACTACGGCCCGGCGCAGCGGAGCAATTACGTCACCGAAGCGCAGTGGGCGGGACTCCCGGTCGTCGACGCCGCCTTCGGTGTGTTCAAGGGCATTCCCCTGCCGCTGACGAACGTCCTCGGGATCGACGTGCTCGTGAACGTCTCGTACCTGCCCGAGCTCGAGCACAAGCCCCTGTCGCTGACGACGCCGGACGGATCGTTCAAGCTCGGCTACGGCGCGCGCGTGGGCGTCCTCCAGGAATCGCTCGTGCTTCCGGGCATCGCCGTGACCTACATGAAGCGCGACCTCCCGCGCACGACGTTGATCGCATCGTGGGAAGGAAGCGCCCTGACGAACGCCGATACGGCGCGGCTTCAGAACTTCGACATCGGAACGACCTCGTGGCGTATCGTCGCCAGTAAGTCGCTCGTGTCGTTCGGGCTCGCGCTCGGCGTCGGACAGGATCGGTACGAGGCCGCGGCCGAGGCGTATTACTCGGTGAACGAGCCACTCGCCAGCTATCAGGGCGGTCCGGTCGCGTACACCTTCGACGTGACGCGCACCAACGTCTTCCTCGATCTCAGCACGAACCTCGGCCTGGCGAAGCTGGTGGCCACCGTCGGTGCGGTATCGGGCGGGAAGATTCCGACGTACAATAACTTCGACACGCAAGCGGACGCGAACCGCGTGTACGGTTCGCTCGGGGTACGTATCGGCCTCTGAATGTGACAGTGTCTCCCGAACGCCCGGCGGTGTCGCGCGATCGCGCGTTCATGCGCCGGGCGCTCGTTTTGGCTCGTCGTGGATGGGGACGTACGGCGCCGAACCCAATGGTCGGCGCCGTTGTCGTTCGCGACGGCGAGATCGTCGGGGAGGGGTGGCACGCCGAATACGGCGGCCCGCACGCCGAGGTCGTCGCGCTCGATGCAGCGGGGGAGCGTGCGCGCGGCAGCACGGTGTACGTCACCCTCGAGCCGTGCGCTCACGCGGGCAAGACTCCTCCGTGCACCGACGCCCTGGTGCGCGCCGGCGTCTCGCGCGTCGTCTGCGCGGCGCGCGATCCCAACCCGGTGGCGAGCGGTGGCGCAAGTCGCCTCGAAGCCGCCGGAATCGAGGTGGCCGTCGGAGTCGAGGAGGCGGTCGCACGCGAGCTGAACGCACACTTCTTCCACGCGGTCACCGCGAGGCGCCCGTTCGTGACCCTCAAGCTCGCGACCTCGATCGATGGCGCAATCGCTGACGCGTCGGGTCGATCGCGATGGCTCACGGGCGACCGGGCGCGCCGACACGTGCATCGGCTTCGCGCCGGACACGACGCGGTTGGCATTGGCGCCGGCACCGCGATCGCGGATGATCCATCACTCACGGTTCGCCGCGGGCGCCCTCCCCGAATTCCTCCGGCTCGGGTCGTCTTCGACCGCCGCGCGCGGTTGCCGCTGGCGTCGACGCTGGTGCGTACCGCGAACGATGTACGCACGATCATCGTGGTGGGCGATGCGGCCGTAGCCGGAGCGCGTACCCTGGCTCGGGCGGGCGTGCGGGTGATCGAGAGCGTTGCGCTCGAGGACGCGCTGGTGACGCTGCGGGGCCTCGAGATCCGGTCCATCCTCATCGAGGGCGGCGCCGAGCTCGCCGGATCGTTCCTCGCCGCGGGGCTGGTGGACCGGTTGATTATCTTTCAGGCACCGATCGTCCTGGGTGCTGGCGCCCGGAGCGCGTTCGCGCACGTACCGCCGTACGCGCTGCCGGATGCCCCACGCTGGCGCGTCGTCAGCCGGCGCATGATCGGGAAGGACTCGATGACCGTCTACGCTCCCGGAGCCGACTGAGTGTTCACCGGACTGGTTGATGACGTTGGGACCGTCGAGCGTGTCGCGCGCGCGGTGGCCGGACGGCACCTCCGGATTTCGTGTCGATACGACGATCTCTCCGAAGGCGAGAGCATCGCCGTCAACGGCGCGTGCCTCACGGTTGTCGCGCACGGCCCGCGATGGTTCGAGGTCGCGGTGGTCGAGACGACGGTGGGGCGTACGACCATCGGTGAATGGCGGGAGGGGCGTCGCGTCAACCTCGAGCGGGCCCTTCGCGCCGATGGACGGTTTGGGGGACATCTCGTGCTCGGGCACGTCGACGGCGTCGCCCGCGTCGAGCAGGTCGCTCGCCCGGGAGACGCGACGCTCGTCGATCTGTCTCTCGAGCCGGAGATGGCCGAGCTCATGGTACCGCATGGATCGATCACCGTCGATGGTGTGAGCTTGACGGTGAACGAGCTTCCCACGCCTGCCACCGTGCAGGTATCCTTGATCGACCACACGCTGCGTCACACGACGCTTGGCGCGCTCGCGGTGAACGACCGCGTTCATGTCGAGGCGGACATCATCGGGAAGTACGTCCGCCGTCTGTTCGACGCGCAAGCCGACTTCCGCCTCCCTCGGCCCTGACATGCCGTACGCCACCGTCGAAGAAGCAATCGAGGAGATGCGCGCCGGCCGCATGGTGATCGTCGCCGACGATGAGGATCGCGAGAACGAGGGGGATCTCATCTGCGCGGCGCAACGCGTGACCGCCGATCACGTGAACTTCATGCTCAAGCACGCGCGCGGCATGATCTGCGTCGCGCTGACGCCGGAGCGCGTCGATCAGCTGGGGCTGGCTCCCATGAGCCAGGTGAACACCGAGGAGCAGCGCACGGCGTTCACCGTGAGCGTGGACGCGGCGCCGCGATTCGGAGTGACCACCGGCATCAGTGCCGCCGACCGGGCGAAGACCATCCAGGTGCTCGTCGACCCCGTGACGATTCCGGCGGATTTGCGCCGCCCCGGTCACGTCTTCCCGCTGCGTGCGCGCGAGGGCGGCGTGCTGCAGCGCGTTGGGCACACGGAGACCGCGGTCGATCTGGCGCGGCTCGCGGACTTGTATCCCGCCGGCGTGATCTGTGAGATCCTCGACGAGGATGGAACCGCCGCGCGCCGGCCCGAGCTCGACAAATTCGCGAAGCGGCACGGCCTCAAGTCGATTACCGTCGCGGATCTCGTCGCCTATCGACTCCGCACCGAACGCCTGGTCCATCGGATCGCCGAGGCGCGCCTTCCCACCGACTATGGCGAGTGGCGGGTGATCGGCTACCGCAACGATGTCGATGATCGCGAGCACATCGCCCTCGTCTTCGGCGACGTGCGGGACGGCGAAGGCATTCTGGTGCGCATGCACTCGAAGTGTCTCACCGGCGACGTTTTCGGCTCGCTGCGCTGTGACTGCGGCTGGCAGCTGCACTCGGCGATGAAGACCATCCAGGAGCGTGGCCGGGGCGTCGTCGTCTATCTCGATCAGGAAGGGCGGGGCATTGGCCTTTTGAACAAGCTCAAGGCGTATGAGTTGCAGGACACCGGCGCGGATACCGTCGAGGCGAACGAGCAGCTCGGCTTCAAGCCGGACCTTCGCAACTATGGCATCGGCGCGCAAATCCTTCTCGATCTCGGACTCAGGTCGATTCGGCCGATGACGAACAACCCGCGGAAGCTGGTCGGCCTCGAAGGGTACGGGCTCAGCATCGAGGAGCGCGTCCCCATCGTGCCGCCGTCGACGTCGGAGAATCAGGGCTACCTCGACGCAAAGCGGGACAAGCTCGGCCACCTCCTCGCGCACTGAATGGCCGAGTTCGCCGGCACGCCAGCGGGGAGTGGACGCCGCATCGCGGTCCTCGCGTCCCGCTTCAACGAGTCCGTCACGCGCAAGCTTGCCGACGGGGCAATCGATGCACTCGTCAGGCACGGCCTCACATCCGAGAACATCGACGTCATCTGGGTGCCGGGCGCATGGGAGCTTCCCGCCGCCGCCCGACGCTTGCTCTCATCGGAACGCTACGATGCGCTGGTCGCCGTCGGCGCCGTCATTCGCGGGGAGACGCCGCATTTCGACTATGTAGCGGGCGAAGCGGCGCGCGGCCTCGCGCAGGCGAGTGCGGACTTCGACATCCCCATCGGCTTCGGCCTGCTGACGACCGACACGACGGCCCAGGCCGAAGCGCGCGCCGGTGGGGATCATGGCAACAAGGGATGGGATGCCGCGCTCGCCGCGCTCGAGATGGCCGATCTCTTCGACCGGCTCGATGCCGCGAGTGAGAGCTGAGACGCGCGCGCGCGCCCGTGCCCTCCAGGCGCTGTACGCGTGGGACCTTCGCGACGGCGAGCCGCTCGACAAAGTCGCGACGCAGATCTGGGACGATCTCGCCGTCGCGCCCGAGGAGCGCGCGTTCGCGGGGCACATCATCCGCACGATCATGGCCGAGGGAACGTCCATCGATGACGCGCTGCGCGACGTGACCACCAACTGGAGGCTCGAGCGCCTTGGCGCCGTGGAGCGGGCGGTCCTGCGAATTGCCGCCGCCGAGCTACGCCGCGGCGAGCCGCCGGCGCGCGTGACGATCCAGGAAGCCGTGCGCCTCGCCGAGCGCTACGGCAGCGCGCAGAGCGCGCGCTTCGTGAACGGCGTGCTCGACGCGCTGGCGCGACGGATGGGACGGCTGTGAAGCCGAGGTCGTCAAGGTTGTCGAGGTCGTCGAGGATGTCGAGGTAACACCAAACTCCGAGCCTCGACGACCTCACCTCGACAACCTCGACGACCTCGACAACCTCGACTACCTGGGAATGCGCCTTCACGTCGTGAACTGGCAGGACCGGTCCAACCCGCATGCTGGGGGCGCGGAGGCGCATCTGCACGAGATCTTCGGGCGGCTCGTTCGACGCGGGCACGAGGTGACACTCCTGTGCTCCGGGTTTCGCGGGGCCGCGCCGCGTACGACGCTCGACGGAATCGATGTGCACCGCGCGGGATCGCGATACTCGTTTCCGGTGGCCGCGTGGCCGTATTGGCGACGCGTGCTCGCGCCGCGCAGGCCCGATGTGCTCGTCGAGGACATCAACAAGGTGCCGCTCATGACGCCGTGGTGGGGTGCTGAGCGGACGGTCGCGCTCGTCCATCACCTTTTTGGGACGACCGCATTCGCGGAAGCTTCGGCCCCGATCGCAACGGCCGTGTGGGCGGCGGAGCGGCCGCTCGGCTGGTTCTACCGCGGAGTTCCCTTTCAGGCCGTTTCGGAGAGCACGAAGGCAGACCTCGTCGCGCGGGGCCTACCGGCGGCCGCCATCACCGTCATTCACAACGGGGTGGACGTCACCGCCCTGACCCCGGAGCCTTCGGCGCGGGCATCGCGTCCGCGGTTCGTCTATCTCGGCAGGCTCAAGCGCTACAAGCGGATCGACCTGATTCTCGAGGGATTCGCGCGGCTCGCGCATGATGCGGCGACCCTCCACATCGCTGGCACCGGTGATGATCGTCCGCGCCTCGAGCAGGTCGCGCGCTCGCTTGACCTCGGCGACCGCGTGCGGTTTCTTGGGTTCGTATCGGAGGCTGGGAAGCTCGCGCTGCTGCGGTCGGCGTGGGCGGTGGTGTTCACATCGCCAAAGGAAGGGTGGGGAATCACGAATCTCGAGGCCGCCGCATGTGGGACCCCGGTGATCGCGTCCGACTCGCCGGGGCTTCGTGATTCGGTGCGTCATGGCGAGACGGGCTATCTGGTTCCCCACGGCGACGTGGCGGCGCTGACGGCCGCCATGCGCCAGATCGCCGATTCACCCGATCTCGTGGCGCAGCTCGGGCGAGGTGCGCGCGCATTTGCCGAAAGCCTGACGTGGGATCGCGCGGCGAACGAGACCGAGGCGCACCTCGCGCAAGTCATCGAGCAGGAGGCGGCATCGTGGAAGTGATCTTTCATTCGCATAACGCGGTCATCTCCGAGCGGTTGCGCTCGCGTGCCGAGGCGTCCGTCCGAAAGCTGGGAGCACGTGCGCCGCGGCCGGTGCGGGCGACCGTCAGATTCGAGCAGGACGGTCCCACCCGGCGAGTCGAGATCGTCATGCACCCATCGCGACGGGCGCCTCTCGTTTCGAATGGATACGCGCGGACGTTCGGCCCGGCGCTGTCGGAGGCGGTTCACAACCTGGAGGCACAGCTCGCGCATGTGAAGCGCACGCCGAAAACCGCCGCGCGAGCGATCAGCCACCCGTGAAGCGCCAGCCGTTCACCGTCGGCCGCATGCTCGAGCTCCTGCGCGACACCCTGCAGCTGGAGCTCATTGGCGACGATGCCGGTCTCGCTCGCGAGGTCACGAGCGCCGAAGTCTCCAGCCCCGGACTCGTCCTCGCCGGATACACCGCGCGGTTTCCGCACGATCGCGTGCAGGTGCTGGGCGAAACGGAGATTTCCTACCTGACGTCGCTCGACGGTCCGCGCCGTCGCGACGTGCTGGAGAAATTCCTCTCGTTTCCCATCCCATGCCTGTTCGTGACGAAGGGGCAACGACTTCCGGCCGAGCTCACGCAGATCGCGGGCAAGGCCGGTATTCCGATCCTTCGCTCGAAGCTCAAGACCGCCGAGTTCTACACGCGCATCAAGCCGATCGTCGCGGAGGAGTTCGCGCCACTCACCACCATCCATGGATCGCTCGCTGACGTTTTCGGCGTAGGCCTTCTGTTCATCGGCAAGAGCGGCATCGGAAAATCGGAGTGCGTGCTCGACCTCGTCGAGCGGGGGCATCGGCTCGTCGCCGATGACGTCGTCGTCACCACGCGGCGCGGGAACGACATCCTCATTGGGCGCGGGCACGATCTGGCGCGTCATCACATGGAGATCCGCGGCGTCGGCCTCATCGATGTGCAAGCCATCTTCGGCATTCGCGCCGTGCGTCAGCAAAAGCGCATCGAGGTCGTCGTTCAGCTCGAGGAGTGGGACAAGTCGACGTCTGTCGACCGCACCGGTCTCGACGGCGCGACGACGACCATCCTCGGTGTGGAATTGCCGAAGGTGTTGATTCCCCTCAACCCCGGAAAGAACATCACCGTCGTCGCCGAGGTCGTGGCGATGAATCATCTGCTGCGATACAGCGGCGTGAACACGGCCGAGGCATTCAACCAGCGACTCATGAAACGCATGCAGGCCCGGGAGCCGGCGGCGATCCGGCAATATCTTCAGGAAGATGATGAGTGAGGACGTGCCCGTCGCGATCATCGCGGCGCATGGAGACCTCGCGAAGGGCTTCGTGTCGGCCGTGGAGCAGATCACCGGTCGGGGTAAGCTCTTCATCGCGATGACGAATTCCGGGCTCGGCGCCTCGGAGATCGAGCGCGCGCTCATCGAGCTGGTCGATAGTCGCAACATCCGTGTCATCTTCACCGACCTGCCAGCCGGGAGCTGCACGATCGCGGCTCGGCGCGTGCTCGCCGGGCGGCCGGATATGATTCTCGTGACCGGAACCAGCCTGCCACTCCTCCTCGACTTCATGTCGCACGAGGAGCTCTCACCGGCAGACGCGGCGACGCACGCCGTCGATCGCGCGGTGCGCTCGTTGACGGCGGTGCCCGGAGCGGCACGTGCCCATTGACCTCTATCGCATCGACGACCGCCTCATCCATGGGCAGGTCGTCGTGGGGTGGGGACAGCCGCTCAATCTCGGATTCATCGTTCTCGTCGATGACGAGGTCGCCGGGAGCGAGTGGGAGCAGGAGCTGTATCGCATGGGCGTCCCGCCCGAAATGGACGTGTTCTTCGCCACGCCTGACGATGCGGCCCGTCAGCTCGAGCAGTGGCAAAGCGACCAGCGCCCGGGCATTCTGTTGACGGGTGACATCGAGACGATGAGCCGGCTGATCCAGCTGGCCCCCTCGATCAAGGCGGTGAATCTCGGAGGTATCCATCACCGCGCCGGCCGCACACTGAAGTTGCGCTACGTCTACCTGTCGCCGCAGGAAGAGGAAGCGTTGCGCAAGCTCGAGGAGGACGGGATCGTCGTCACGGCGCAGGACGTTCCGTCCGCACGCGCCGTTCCGCTCAATGACGTCCTGCACGGCGAGGCGGAACGATGACGCCGGCCGAGCTCCTCACGATCGCCCTCCTCGGCGCCATCACCGGCCTCGACGTCGTCTCGTTCCCACAGGCGATGATCTCTCGTCCGATCATCGCCGCGACGATCGCCGGCCTCGTGTTGGGCGAACCGCAAGGCGGACTCCTCGTCGGGGCGGTGCTCGAGCTGATCGCCCTCGAGACGCTCCCGGTTGGCGCCTCACGATACCCGGAGTGGGGATCGGCCTCGATCGTCGGCGGCGCGTTGTACGCGCTCCATCCCGATCACGGTGCCGGTGGGATCACCACCGCCGTGCTCGCGGCGCTCGCCACCGCCTGGGTTGGTGGATGGACGATGTACATGATCCGACGCTTCAATGGCGTCATCGCGCGTCGCTGGATCCCCACGCTCGGCCTCGGCTCGGGGCGCGCCGTGATCGCGATACAGACCGCCGGCCTTGCCGCGGACTTCGCGCGTGGCGGGTTGCTGACGTTGGTGGCGATGCTGACGTTCGATCCCCTGGCGCGCGCGATGGTCGGGCTCTGGTCGATCGACGCTCGGATGTCTCGCGCGATCGTCGTCGCTGCCGCGGCGGCGGTGGCGGCGGGCGCCGTCTGGAAGCTCTTTCACAACACGCCCGGCGCCCGCTGGTTCTTCGGCGGAGGGCTCGCGCTCGGCCTGCTCATCGTGCTCGCGTGGTAGCGACCGCCTCCGCGCCGATTCCGACGCCGACGCTCTCGGCGTTCACCTGGGTGGAGATCTTCATCCGCCAGCTCGCGGTACAGGCCTCGTGGAACTACGAGCTCTTGCTCGGAACCGGTATTGGCTTCTGCCTCGAGCCGGCGCTCCGTTCGCTCCCGGGCGGACGCGAGGGCGAGGCATATCGCGCCGCGATGGCTCGACAGTCCGCCTACTTCAATGCGCATCCATACCTCACCGCCGTGGCGGTCGGGTCGCTGGCGCGCGCGGAGCTCGAGCGCGCTCCCGCCGGGCAAATCGAGCGGTTTCGCACGGCGTTATGCGGACCACTGGGATCCGTGGGCGATCGTCTCGTCTGGGCGGGGTGGCTGCCCTTCTGCTCGCTGATCGCGCTCGCGGCGTACGGCCTCGGTGCCGGACCGGTTGCGGTCTTGATCATCTTCCTCGGCTTGTACAACGTGGGGCACATCGGTCTGCGCGTCTGGGGATTGCGCGTCGGCTGGAAGCACGGCATGCGAGTAGCCGCGGCGTTGGCGAACCCCGTGTTGCGTCACGGGCCCAACTACATCGCGCGTGCCGCCGCGCTTCTCGCCGGTATCGCGCTGCCACTCGCGCTCGACCGAATCATCGAGCCGGGACGAGCGCTCCTCGGAGGAGTGTTGCTCGCCGCGGTCGGGGGAGCGGTGCTGCTCACCCAGCTGCACGGACGCGTCGAGGGGTGGCGCATTGCGCTCGGCGTGCTCGCCGCCTCCGCCCTGTACTCGGTGGTGGCTCGATGATGATCGAACGGTCCGTGAAGATCATGAACCGGAACGGACTGCACGCGCGTCCGGCGGCAGAGGTCGTGAAGACGGCGGCGAAATTCAAGAGCGAGATCACCATGATACGCGACGATCTCGAGGTGAACGGCAAGAGCATCATGGGGGTGATGATGCTCGCCGCCGAGTTTGGCGCGACGCTCACGATTCGCGCCGACGGACCCGACGCGCAGCAAGCGGTCGACGCAATCGCCGAGCTGATCTCCCAGAAGTTCGGAGAGAGGTAGTGGAGCGCATTCTCGTCGGCATCCCCGCCTCGCCGGGTATGGTCGTCGGACCGGCGCATGTGCTGCTCTGGGAAGTGCCGCCCGTGCGCTTGCGCCTCGTTCCACCCGAGCAGGTGGATCTCGAGATCGCGCATGTCCACGAGGCGCTGGCGCGCGCGCGTGATCGCGTCGCCCTGCTTCGCGCGCGCGTCGAGCAGCACGTCGGCACCGAGGAGGCGCGCATCTTCGAGGCGCAGACGTTCATCCTCCAGGACGCGGAGATCATTCGGCGAGTCGAGCAGCTCATTCGCGAGGATCACTTCGCCGCCGAGAGCGCGTTCGACCTCACGATGCACGACTGGCGCACCGAGTTCGGCCGCAGCAGCTCGCCCATGATCCGCGAGCGCGTCGGCGATCTCGTCGACGTGCACATTCGCGTTCTCTCGCTCCTCCTCGGGCTGCCCGACCACGATCCCGGCGATGTGCCCAAGGGCTCCAACGCGATCCTCGTGACGCATGACCTCACGCCCAGCCTCACGGTTCAACTCGACCGCGAAGCGATCGCCGGCATCGCGACCGACGCGGGCACCCGGATCTCGCACGTCGCCATTCTCGCCCGTTCGCTCGGACTCCCCGCGGTCGTCGGATTACGGGATGCCACGCAGCGCATCCAGTCGGGCGATCGCCTGATTCTGGACGGCGGCGCCGGCGTGGTGGCGATCAATCCGACCGACGCCGGTGTCGCGCTGTATCACGAGCGGCAACGGCAACTCGCCGAGATCGAGGCGCAGGACGCCCTCGTCGCTGGAGAAGACCCTGTCACCCTCGACCACGTGCGCCTGCTGCTGCGGGCCAACGTCGATCTTCCCGAGGATGCCGCGTTCGCGGCGCAAAGCGGCGCCGACGGCGTCGGCCTCATGCGCACGGAGTTTCTCGTCGTCGGACGCGCCACCATGCCTGACGAGGACGAACAATACCGGGCCTATCGGAAAGTGGTCGAGGCGTTCGCGGGACACACGGTCATCATCCGCACGTACGACATTGGCGGTGACAAGCTGCCCGTCGGGGGATTCCCGAGCGAGCCGAACCCGTTTCTCGGATGGCGCGCGATCCGCATGTGCCTCGACGAGGCGGACCTGTTCCGAACCCAGCTCCGCGCGCTGCTTCGCGCGGCACAGCACGGCGATGTTCGCGTCATGCTCCCGCTCGTCATCACGCTGGATGAGGTGATGCGGGCCCGCGAGCTCCTCGAGGAGTCCGCACGCGAGCTTGCGGCTCGAGGGGTACCGCATCGCACGTCGATCGCGCTCGGCGTGATGGTGGAGACGCCGGCGGCGGCCGTCGCCGCCGACACGCTCGCGCCGCACGTGGACTTCTTTTCCATCGGCACGAACGACCTCACGCAGTACACCCTGGCCATCGACCGAGGGAACGCCAACCTCGCGTCCCGCTTCACCCCCCTCCACCCGGCGGTCCTGCGCCTGATCCGTCGCATCGCGGACGTTGGCGTGGAGTATGCCCTCGACGTGGGTGTCTGCGGCGAGATGGCGTCGCAGCCGCTGATGGCCTACGCGCTCATCGGGCTCGGCATACGGCAGCTGTCGGTCGCGCCGCGGTCGGTGGCTCGGATGAAGCGGGTCGTCCGGCGCATCACGGTGCACGCGGCGACCGAAGCCGCCGAAGAGGCCATGCGGGCCAGCACCGCCGCCGCGGCGGAAGCCATCTTGCGCGATCGCTTGCTGAGCGAAATGGGAGAGGCAAGCGAATTGCTCGATGGCTTGCCGGTCCCGGAGGCCTCTAGTAGCATCCAAGGCTGACATCGCTCAGTCATACTTCTTGCATCGGGGCAGCGCGACTCAGCCTGCCCCAAGGACTTACGTGCCCGAACGACACCTATTTACCTCCGAATCCGTCACGGAGGGACATCCCGACAAGGTCGCCGATCAAATCTCCGACGCGATCCTCGATGCCATCCTCGCCGAGGATCCTCGCGCCCGCGTCGCTTGCGAGACGATGGTGACCACTGGACTCGCCTGCGTCGCCGGCGAGATCACCACCGACACCTACGTTCATTTCCCCGACATCGTCCGGCGTACGATCGAAGAGATCGGCTACAACGACGCCACGTTCGGGTTCGACAGCAAAACCTGCGCGGTCATCTCCACGATCGACAAGCAGTCACCCGACATCGCGATGGGCGTTGACACGGGCGGCGCGGGCGATCAGGGAATGATGTTCGGCTATGCGACCGACGAAACGCCGGAGCTCATGCCGATGCCGATCCTCCTCGCGCACCGGTTGACCAAGGCGCTGGCCGACCGACGGAAGAGCGGCGACATCAAGTGGCTTCGCCCCGATGGCAAGGCGCAGGTTACCGTCGCCTACGAGCACGGTGAGCCAGTCCGCGTGGATACGGTCGTCGTGTCGACTCAGCACGCCGATTCCGTCCAGCAGGACAAGATCCGCAAGGCGATCATCGCCGAGGTCATCGAGCCGTCCCTGCCGGAGGCGCTGTTCGACCGGAAAAAGACGACGTTCCACATCAACCCCACCGGCCGCTTCGTCGTTGGCGGACCGCAGGGCGACGCCGGCCTCACCGGGCGCAAGATCATCGTCGATACCTACGGGGGCATGGGCCGCCACGGCGGCGGCGCATTCAGCGGGAAAGACCCCTCGAAGGTGGACCGGTCGGCGTGCTACGCCGCGCGCTGGGTGGCGAAGAACATCGTTGCCGCGGGACTCGCGAAGCGCTGCGAGGTCCAGCTCGCCTACGCTATCGGCGTCGCCGAGCCGGTGTCGGTCATGGTCGATACGTTCGACACGGGTACGGTGTCCGATGAAAAGATCATGCGCGCCGTGCGCGAGACATTCGATCTGACACCCAAGGGCATCATCGAGTCGCTCGATCTCCGGAAGCCGATTTACAAGGCGACCGCCGCGTACGGGCACTTCGGTCGCGATCCGCAGAAGTTAGGCAACGGCAAGAAAGGCATGACGCTGTTTTCCTGGGAACGAACCGATCGCGCCGACGCGCTCAAGCGCGCAGCGCGCTGACCGCCACCTTTCGATACCACATGGCTACGACAACCAAGACCGAACCGCGCGAGAGCACCTCCGCGCGATACGACGTGAAAGACCTTTCGCTCGCCGAGCAGGGCCGGCTGCGCACCGAATGGGCGGAGCGGTCGATGCCCGTGCTGCGGCAGATCAGGGCGCGCTTTGCCAAAGAGCGTCCGCTCGAGGGCAAGCGCGTGTCCGCCTGTCTGCACGTCACGACGGAGACAGCCAACCTGATGGTGACGCTCAAGGCTGGCGGCGCGGACGTCGCCCTGTGCGCCTCGAACCCGCTCTCCACCCAGGACGATGTCGCCGCGCACCTCGTGCGCGATCACGGCGTGAAAGTCTTCGCGATCAAGGGCGAGGACAACGAGAGCTACTACGAGCACATTCGCGCCGCCATCGCGCACGAGCCCGACATCACCATGGACGATGGTGCCGATGTCGTCGGTGCGCTCCACATGATCGCCCTCAACCGGCTCGATGACCTCGCGCCGCCGGTGCGACGTTGGGTCGAGACGTTGTCACCGGATCGCCGTCGCGCGCTGATCGGCAAGGTCATCGGCAGCACGGAGGAGACGACGACCGGCGTCATTCGCCTGAAGGCGATGGCGATCGAGAAGGTGCTGCAGTTCCCGGTCATCTCGGTGAATGACTCCTTCACGAAGCATCTCTTCGACAATCGTTACGGCACCGGGCAGTCCACCGTCGACGGCATCATCCGCGCGACGAACCTGCTGCTGGCCGGATCGACGTTCGTGGTCGCGGGGTACGGCTGGTGCGGTCGCGGAGTCGCGTCGCGTGCGCGCGGTGCCGGTGCGAACGTGATCGTCACCGAGATCGATCCGCTCAAGGCGCTGGAAGCCGTGATGGACGGCTTCCGCGTGATGCCGATGGAGGAAGCGGCCCAGATCGGGGATATCTTCTGTACGCTCACCGGCAACATCCACGTCATTCGCGAGGAGCACTTCCGCGCGATGAAGGATGGCGCCGTCGTCTGCAACTCGGGTCACTTCAACGTGGAGCTCGATCTCGAAGCGCTGGCGCGCATTGCCGAGCGGCCCGCGCGCAGCGTTCGTGCTTTTGTGGAGGAGTTCGTCGTCAATGGAAAGCGGGTCTTCGTGCTCGGCGAAGGGCGCCTGATCAACCTCGCCGCGGCCGAAGGACACCCGGCATCGGTGATGGACATGAGCTTCGCGAACCAATCGCTGGGGGCGGAGTATCTAGTGAATAACGCGGGCACGCTCACCAAGGACGTGCACCGTGTTCCGGAGGCGGTCGATCGCGAGATCGCGAGACTCAAGCTCGAGACCATGGGTGCACAGGTCGACGAGCTGACCGCCGAGCAGCGGAAGTATCTTGCGTCGTGGGACATGGGCACCTGAGGCCCGCGGCGCGGCGGCTTGGGAGCGCGTCATGATCGAAGTTCGCGTGGATCGGCTGGGGCTCGATAGCTCGTCCAACTCGTACGTCGTCATCCTCAAGGAGAAGCAGGGGGACCGCCTCCTGCCGATCTGGATCGGACAGCCCGAGGCGCAGTCCATCGTCATGGAGATGAACTCCGTCAAGCCGCCGCGTCCCCTCACGCACGACCTCTGCAAATCCCTCATCGTCGGCCTCGGCGGAACGCTGAAGCGCGTGCAGATCACGAAGGTGAAGGACAACACGTACTTCGCCGAGCTGCACGTGCATCGCGGCGACGACGTCGTTCACATTGATGCGCGCCCATCGGACAGCATCGCCATCGCGCTCCGGCTCGCCGCCCCGATCTTCGCGCAGGAATCCTTGCTCACCGCGATCGCG
The DNA here is from genome assembly GCA_035650335.1 of Gemmatimonadaceae bacterium. Lineage (GTDB taxonomy): Bacteria > Gemmatimonadota > Gemmatimonadetes > Gemmatimonadales > Gemmatimonadaceae > JAICNG01. Next base: position 83,959 of record DASRHU010000136.1, read on the forward strand.
GTCGAAGGAGGCGACGCCCTCCAGAGCGAGGAGCCGGACCTCACCCCGGCGACCGATGAGATGAGCGCCGAGCAGCTCAAGGAATACCTCGAGCGGATGAAGCCCGAGGACTTCGGCAAGTTCAATCTCTGATGGCAGGCGTGATCCGCTCGTCACGTGCAGCGGCCGCCTGGCGCGGCCGCTTTTGCATCATCATGCTGGCGACGACGGTCGTCGCCGCGGAGGCGGGCGCGCAGACGCGCCGCGTCACCGGGCGGGTCCTTCGCCCCGCCGCCGATTCGATGCAGGGCGTGCTCGGGGCCTGGGTCGTGCTGCATCGCGTCGCTTCCGATGGCTCGGGCCCGCTCGATTCTGTTCGGACCGCACGCGACGGCGCGTTCAGCATACGCTACGCGCCGAGCGGCGAGCGTGACGCGATCTACTTCGTGTCGGCAACGCACGACGGCATCGCCTACTTCTCGCCCCCGCTCGACACCGCGCGCACCGTCGATGATGCCGAGCTGGCCGTCTTCGACACGACCAGCGCGCCGGTACCCATCCACGTGCGTGGCCGGCACGTCGTCGTCGCCGCTCCGCAGAAGGACGGCACGCGCGAAGTCGTCGAAGTGTACGAGCTGGCCAACGACTCGTCGGTCACGCGCGTCGCATCCGGTGAGGTACCGGTGTGGGCCGCGGTCCTCCCCGCGGGGGCATCCAACGTCCGCGTCGGCGAGAGCGACCTGTCGGAGGATGCCATTCGCACCGACGGCGGCCGGGTCCGTGTGTATGCGCCGCTGGCTCCGGGTATCAAGCAGCTCTCGTACGCCTATCAGCTCAGCGCGGGGGCGTTCCCGGTGTCGTTGCCCCTCGAAGGGGCCGTCGACGTGCTCGAGGTGTTGCTCGAGGAGCCTAACGCGACGACCACCGCGCCGGGCCTCGAGCGGGTGGATCCCGTCGCCGTCGAGTCGCGAACGTTCAACCGATTCCTCGCACAGCGTGTCGCCTCCGGTGGAGTTCTGCGCATCGATGTGCCAGGCGCACTGCCGGGTGGTCGTCGAACGTGGATCGTCGCCGTGGTCGTGGCGATCGCTGCCGCAATGGCCCTCGTATTGATTCGCATGACGCGCGCGCCGGCGCCCGCTCAACGAGTATCCGTCCGTCCCCAGGGGGCCATGGAGCGTCCCGCGGAGCGACTGGCGCGGGAGATCGCGGCGCTCGACGCACGAGTCGAGACCACCCCGGACCTGAGCGCCGAAGATCGCGCGGCGTACGCGGCGCGTCGCGCCGAGCTCAAGGAGGCGTTGACGCGCGCGCTTGACGCGGAGCGCAGGGACGGATAGACTCACCGCACAATCGAACGTTCGCGGACGGGAGTCCCGGAAGCCGGTGCAAGTCCGGCGCGGTCCCGCCACTGTAACGGGCGCTAGCGCGTGCTCACGATGCCACTGACGCAAGTCGGGAAGGCGAGCAACGCGGCCCGAAGCCAGGAGACGCCTCGCGTCCGCGCCACACTTGCAGACCCTCGGGAGAAGGGCTGGTGGCGACCGCGCGGCATCTTCGCGCCATCGTTCACGGGCACTTCGACCATTGTGGGTCGGGTGCCCGCACTTGCATCGATACCTTCGCTCCTTCGCGCTGCTGCTCGGTCTCGCCGCCATCGCCTGCGACGGCGGCGATGCGTCGCGGGAGCCAGCGCCCCGGGCGCGCGGACGCGATGATTTCGGTGGCGAGCTGCCGCGCTTCGCCATCCCGCCGCGGCGCATCGTCTCACTGAATCCGGCCACCACTGACCTCCTCTTCGCCATCCATGCGGGCCCGCGCGTCGTCGGCCGGTCGAAGTGGGACCTCTATCCGGATTCCGCACGGCTCGTCCCGTCGCTCGGTGACGCCCTGCGGCCTAACGTCGAGGCGGTGCTCGGTGCCCGCCCCGACCTGGTCATCCTGTACGCCGGCGAAGACAACCGCCCGGCGTACGATCGACTGCGCGAGCAGGACGTCGCCGTCATCGCGCTCCGGATCGATCGAGTCGAGCACTTCGATCGTACCGCCCGCCTCCTCGGCAGCCTCACGGGAAACGCCGCGGCTGGTGCCGAGGTCGCCGACTCCGTGCAGCGAACGATTGCTCGTGTCCGAGATGCAACGCGCACCCTTCCGCGCCCGCGCGTGTTCTGGCGCATCTGGGACGCACCGCTGATCACGATCGGGCGAGGAAGCTTCCTCAGTCAGCTCGTCGATATCGCCGGCGCGCGAAACATCTACGAGGACATTGCTGCCCCGTCCCAGCAGGTGACGTTCGAAGATGTCGTGCGCCGTGATCCCGACTTCATTCTCGTCGGGCCCGAGGGCGGCCAGATCGTTGCCCGCGATCCGGCATGGCGTGCCATTCGAGCCGTTCGCGAGGGACGAGTGCGCATCGTCGACACCACGCTCGTGGGCCGCCCTTCCGTTCGCCTCGGCGAAGCCGCTCTTCACCTGGCGCGGCTGCTGCACCCCGACGCCGACGTCCGCTGATGCGCCGCGCGCTCTGGGTTCTCGCCCCGCTGGTGCTGCTGGTGCTGTGCGCCCTCGCCATCGCGCTCGGGCCCGTGCCGCTTGGAGTGGCCGGCGTGCGCGACGGGTTGCTCGGTGTCGGCGACGCGAACGCGATCGCGATCGTACGGGCGATACGGCTGCCGCGACTGGTGCTCGCGGTCATCGTCGGGGCGGCGTTGGGAATGGCGGGTGGAGCGCTTCAGGGATCACTGCGCAACGCGCTCGCGGAGCCGTACCTGCTCGGCGTTTCCGGCGGCGCCGCCGTCGGCGCAGTGCTGGCGTTCGGCGCCGGAGTTCGCGGCGCGTTCGCGATTCCCATCTTCGCGTGCCTCGGCGCCGGAGCGTCGGTGGCCGCCGTGCTGTTGCTGGCCCGCGCGGCGGGCGGCCGGGCCGATCCGCGCGTCCTCATCATGGCGGGCGTGATCATCGGCGCGTTCGCGAATGCGGTGATCATGGTCGTTCTCGCCAACGCCCCGCCCAACACCGTGCGGGGAGCGGTGTGGTGGATGATGGGATCCGTGGCCGATGCCGGCTGGCCGCAGATCCGGTGGCTCGGCGCCTACGTGCTCGTCGGGGCGGCGGTGCTGCTCCTCATGGCCCGTGACATCGACGTGCTGGCGTTAGGCGAGGAGCCGGCGGCCGCCCTCGGGCTGAATGTCGACCGGAGCGCCCGCCGCATCTATCTCGCCGCGTCATTGCTCGCCGCGGCGACCGTCGCCGCGGCCGGCCTCATCGGCTTCGTGGGACTCATGGTTCCGCACATCGTGCGTGCGTTCGGCATCCGGCGCCATCGCGCCCTCCTCGTCGGGGCCGCGCTCGTCGGCGCGGCGCTCGTGGTCGCCGCCGATCTCGTCGCGCGCACCGCCATGCCACCGGCCGAGCTCCCGCTCGGCGCCGTGACGGCGCTCCTCGGTGTTCCCTTCTTTCTGCTGCGACTTCGGACGCTCGCATGATCGCCTTTCGCGAGGTGAGTGCCCGGTACCCGCGCGACCGCCGCGATGTGCTCGACGGCGTGTCGCTCGTGGCTGCCGCTGGCAGCGTGACGGCGATCGTCGGACCTAACGGCAGCGGCAAGACGACGTTGGTCCGGCTCCTGCTTCGGCTGCTGCCACTTCGGGCCGGCCGCATCGAGCTCGACGCACGCCCCCTGCCGACCATCGACGCGCGGGCGTTCGCTCGGCGCGTCGCCGTCGTGCCACAGCGCGAGAACGCCGTCTTCTCGCTGCCGGTGCACGAATACGTCGCACTGGGCCGGTATCCGCACGAGGGGCCGTGGCGCGCCGCGACGGCGCGCGATGCGGCGCTCGTGGATCAGGCGATGAATGACGCCGGCATCGCCGAGCTCGCCGGGCGTGATGTCCGTGGTTTGTCCGGGGGAGAATGGCAGCGCGCACGCATTGCGCGGGCGCTCGCGCAGGACGGGGCAGCGCTGGTGCTCGATGAGCCCACGACCTTCCTCGACGTCGGCCACGAGATGGCGATGTTCGAGCTGTTCGCCGCGCTCGCGCGCGCAGGGCGGGCGGTGCTGGTCATCAGCCATCAGCTCAACCTCGTTGCCCGCTTCGCCGATGCGATGGTCCTGCTGCACCAGGGGCGAGTTGCGGCGGCCGGCGCGCCGGCCACGGTGATGCAAGCGGCCATCCTCGAGCGCGTCTACGAGTGGCCTCTCGTGGTCACCCGCGATCCGGCAGTTGGTGCTCCCACCCTCGTGCCGCTCCGCGGACGGCGGGGCTCGTCAGGCAGGGAACGTTCTCGACCACCGGAGCCACCCTCATGATCACATCTCGCGCGATCGTCATGATCGTCGTCGCCGCGACCGCGGCCCGGGCGCAGGCGTCTCAGGACACGGCGATGCTGGCTCCGGTGACCGTCACCGCGACACGACTTCCTGTCGAGCGCCAGGGAGTACCCGCGTCGATCACCGTGCTGTCCGGTCGGGACCTGCGGGCGCGCGGCATCACCCGGCTTGTCGATGCGCTCCGCGATGTCCCCGGCGCGGCGATCGTGCAGTCAGGGTCGTTCGGCTCACAAACCGCGATCTTCGTGCGCGGCGGCGAAAGCGATTACACCAAGGTGCTCATCGATGGCGTCCCGGTGAACGATGCCGGCGGCGCCATCGATCTCGCGCACATTTCGGTAGCCGATGTGGAGCGCATCGAGATCGTGCGCGGGCCGGCGAGCGTGTTGTGGGGCTCGGATGCGGTGACCGGCGTCATCCAGATCTTCACTCACCGCGCGTCGGACCGATCACGTCTCGATCTCTCGGCGCGAGGCGGAACCTATGGGACCCGCGATGCCTCGGGCGCGGTGAGCATCACCCGCGGCAGCACCTCCTTGTCCGGATCCATCGCCTCACAGCAGACGGACGGCGTCCTCGACTTCAACAACGGGTATCGCAATCGCCACGTCGGTGCAGCGGTGCGTACGGAGCCGACGCCGGGCACCGCGTTCCGCGCGATGATCCGGCACTCCGACGCGACGTATCATTATCCCACCGACTTTCTGGGCGTCCCGGTGGACAGCAACCAGTACCGTCGGGAGGAGCGTCTCGTCGCCTCCGTCGAGGGCAGCGCCACGATGTCGCCCCGAGTGACCGCGCGGCTGCTGCTCGCGGCGAACGAGCTGGACGCGATCAATGACAATCAAGTCGATCGCCCCGACGACTTTGCCTACCACGACGAGTCGGAGGGCACGCGACGCGTGGCCGACGGCCGCGTTGACATCGTCCTCCCGCGGTCGACGACGCTCACCACCGGCGCCGAGTGGACGCGGCAGCGCGAAGCGAACACGGCGGGCTTCGACGGGTCCCGCCTGAATCGAGCTTACTACGCACAAATCCTCGCCGGTGGGTCGAGTCCATGGCTCGTCGTCGGGGCGCGGGTTGATGACAACGAGAAGTTCGGCACGTTCGTGACGACGCGTGCGAGCGGCTCATGGCGTCTCACGACGGCGACCCGCGCCCGCGTGACGTTCGGCACCGCATTCAAGGAACCGGCGTTCGCCGAGATCTTCAGCACCTCGTTCACGCGTGGCAATCCGGGGCTGAGGCCCGAGCGCTCCCGGAGCATCGAAGGGAGCCTCGAGCAGACGGCGCTCGCCGAGCGTGTGAGAGTGGGCGTCACCTGGTTCGACCAGCGATTCCGCGATCGCATCGACTTCATTCCGTTCCCGCCCGACTCGGCGGTCTTCGGCACCTTCGCCAACATTGGTCGCGCGAGGGCGAGTGGCGTGGAGGTCGAGGCGCGCATCGCGGCGACCGCCGGTCTCGCGTTCACCGCGTCGTACGCCTATCTCGACACCGAGATCACCGACGACGAGTTCGGGCGGGAAGGGCAGCGTTTGCTGCGTCGTCCCCGGCACACGGCGAGCGCCAACGCGTCGTACTCGATCACGCGCGGATCGCTGAATGTCACCGCGAATCGCATCGGGAGCCGTCACGACGTGGGCTACGTCCGCCTCCCGTGGTACACCACGATCGATATCGCCGGTGAGGTCCGCGTGTTCGAGCGCGGTCCGACCGGTGTGTCGATCACCGGGCGTCTCGAGAACGCGTTCGACGAGCGCTACGAGTCCATCGCCGGTTTCCGCGCGCCGGGGCGAACTCTGCTGGTCGGGGGACGGGTGAGCCTGGGCTGGTGACGTTCTCGACAGGCCGGGAAACCGCGGAATGCCGCAGACGTTCGTGACGGCCGCAGATGAACGCAGAATACGCAGATACTCCGTCGCTAGCGGAGAGACGCCCCTGTTGCGGCCATTGGACTAGGGACGGAGGCAGGCATGTGGCCGAAACACGTCCTTCTGCGGCATTTGCGGTTCCACGTTGTTCGCGGTACCAAAGCACCACTATGTCCCCCCACGTACGGGGCGTATTTTTCCAATCGTGCCCCTGCTGACGACCGACGCCATCGTCCTCCACGCGTTCGACTACTCGGAGACCTCGCGCATCCTGCGGCTGGCGACGCGCGCGGCCGGCGTCGTCTCCGTGCTCGCCCGTGGGGCAC
>DASRHU010000137.1:0-7687 GCA_035650335.1 Gemmatimonadaceae bacterium
ATCAGGCCGTTACAGTCCCATCCGTGTCATCCGTGATGAACCCCTGGGTTCTTGATGCCAGACCGGAGAGCTACGGAGCCCTGTACGTCGACCGGTTGTAGTCGAACTTGAGCTGCGGCTCGGCCTTCAACGCGATGAAGAAGCTGAAGGCGAAGTTGCCGAACGGGGACCGGTTGAACCCGAACGTCGCGCGCCAGTCGTGGAGGTCGCGCTGGAGGGTCACGCTGTGGTCGGCGAAGTCGCCGGTCTCGAAGTCGTAGGACGTGCTCCACTGCGCCGCCCACTTCGGCGTCAGGTTGAACGAGACATTTCCACGCATCGAGGACTGCGGTGGCAGGACGACTCGCGGCACACCCTGTTGTGAGGGGAGCGAGTCGTCAGGCAGCTCGAGCAGCGCCTGCTCCTCGCATGCCGCGCGCAGTCCAGGGTCGGCGACCACGCGGCATCGCGCGCGCGGATCGAAAAACGTCACGTCCACTCCGCGCGGTGCCCGCTGCCGCGAGTACGAGTAGCTCAGCGACGCCGACCACCCCTGCCGCGTGTCGATGCCGCGCGGATCGCGCGCGGCGCCGAACGTCCCCGGCTGCACGTCAGGGCGCGTGCCCGGAAGGGAGTCCTGCTCCGGCGGGTTCTCCGGCACCGCGCTCATCGGCACGGCTTTGCCGAACACGCGCGCGAGGAAGGCGAACGGGTTGCGCTCGCGTCCGATCGACATGGACATGTCCGTGCTCGTTCGGAACGGCTTGAACCGCGCCGTGTCGCTCGACACGTCGCCCTCGAAGAGCGAGTACTGCGCGCTCGCCTGGAAGCCGGGAAGCAGGTCCGACGAGAAGTTGAAGCCGAACGTCGATGTCTCGAATCCCGTTGACGTCTTTCCGGTCTTCTTCGCGCGCTCGAAGTTGTACGACAGCGGCGTGAACCCCATCGAGAACACCTTGATCTTGCGGATCGCGGCCTCCGATGTGTCGCCACCTCTCCCACGCAGCTTTGCCTCGAGGTTGTGGTTGAAGCTGAGCGTGAGCCGCTGTTGCGTGATGTCGCTCAGATTTCCGGTGCGCGCCTGGTTGCGAGCCGCGAGATACTCGTCACTCACCTTTCCGGCCGGCGCGTACGTGTACGAGAGGCTGGGCGAGATCGTGTGACGGAATCGCGACACCGGGCCGAAGCCGGGGAACAGGCCGTAGAAGGTGGGCGACATCGAGAGCGCGTAGCCGAGACGCTTTCCCTGCCGCACGTACCGGCCGCCGGTCAGCTCGTTGCGAATCGCGGTCGGCCCGCTGCTCTGGTTCAGCACCTGGATCGATGGCACCAGGTTGAGGCGCCCCTGAAAGATGTTCGGGAGCGAGAACTGCGTGTTCCACTCGATCTCGGTGCGGAAGCCACGCGCGTAGACTCGCGTGTGGCGGATGTTGGGATCGTGAGGATCGACGATGTCCCACGCGACCGGATGGTTCTCTTCGCGGTCGGAGATCCGAACGCTGTTGGTCCAGTTGAAGTTGAAAATTCGAATCGGGGTCTGGAACTGAATCGATGTCTCACGCTGGTCGCCGATCACCTGCGCGCTGTCGACCCCACCGCCGGGCAGCGGCGTGAATCGGGTGCCAACCCGTGGATCGCCCACGTTCATGTCGAGTCGCTGGGCATTCGTCAGGCTGAGCTGCGGATTCCACTCGAGCCATGACGCGATCGGAATCGGGCCGCGTGGCGTGAGGCTCAGCGTCGGCAGCGTCCGCTGAATCTCATCCCGTCCCGACGACTGCGACTGCGTGCCACCCAGGGCCATGCGGAACAGCCCGAAATCACGGTCGTAGCTCATCGACGAGTGGATCGTCGCGAACGTCTGCTCGGCGGTGAATGCCCGGTCGCGATAGACGCTGGTGTTCGTCTGGTAGTTGAGATCGGCGCGCAACGAGCTCTTCTGCGAGAACTGCTGCGCGTGCCAGAAGCGGTAGGCGCTCGTCGACCGATTGTTCGTCTGTGAGGAGTGGCTCCACGCCAGCCCGCCACGCATCGCGCGCGCGAGCCAGTTGTATTTCCAGTCGGCGCGCCAGTCGAGCCACCCCGGATCGTTGTCGGTTCCGCGCGCTCCGCTGCGCCACCCCATCTCGATCTTCGCGTCCATGTAGTCGCTGATCGCGAAGTACCAGCCGAGCCCATCGATGTGGCGGCGATAGCTCGTGCTGTTCCGGACGATGTCGCTGAAGCCGAATCGGGGTGGTAGTAATCCGCTCCGCCGCCCTTTTCGGAGATCCTGGTAGATGAATGGCACCCACAACACCGGGATGTCGCGGATGTAGAGCACGGCCGGCCGGGCGACGAGGGCGCGGCGGCCGATCATCTTCACTTCCTTCGTCTTGAAGTGATAGTGCGGCTCGGTGATGTCGCAGCTGGTGATGGTGCCGCTCGTGGCGTAGAACGTTCGCTCGCCGCTCACCGTGTCGGTGCGAAAGCCGGTGTGCGGACCTTCGACGAACCAGACCTCTCCGCTCTGCACGCTGGTGGCGATGCCGGTGCCCGATCCCTGCTTCGTCGCGACGTCGTAGATGAGCCGCCCGGTGGCCACGAGATCGGCCGTCTGAGACGGATCGCGCAGGACGATGGTGTCGCCGAGCGCGCGAATGACCTTCAACGAGTCGTTGTACCGGATCGTGTCCGCGACCAGCGTCGTTTGATCGCGTCCGACGGCGGCGCTTCCGATGACGACGATCTCCTTGCGCTTTGCGTCGAACACGACGCTATCACCCTGGTAGCGCGTCGTGACGTATCCCTCGCGCGCCAACAGGGCTTGCATGACGGAATCGGGCTCCGCCCACTCGACGAGCTTGGCGGTGTCACGTTGTGCGCGAACGGTCGTGTCCCCAGGCGGGGGCGCCTGACGAGCCGGCGTCGGCGGCTGCTGCGCCATCAGCGGGCCGGCGCTCAGCGCGACGATCGCGCCCGCGCCGGCGAGGTGCCTCCATCTCACGCCGTCGCCTCTCGCTCGCTTGCCTCCGCGGCGATGCGGTTCTCGCGGCGCCGGTGGACCACGTGGGCAACGAGGATGCTCGCCTCGTACAGCAGGTAGATGGGCCCCGTCAACAACGCCAGGGACAGGATGTCACCACCAGGCGTGATGAGCGCGCCGGCGACCATCGACAGAATCACGGCGTAGCGGCGGAACTTGCGCAGCATGCGCGGCGTGACGATCCCGAGCGCCGTCAGTGCGAGGATGACGATCGGCAGCTCGAACACCGCGCCGAAGGCCAGCGACATCGTGATCGCGAAGCCGAAGTACTGACCCGCCGTGATCATCGGCTCCAGTGACTCGGTCTGGAACGTCAGGAGAAAGCGGAGCGTCAGCGGAAGGATCGCCTGGTACGCGACGAGCACGCCAATGGAAAAGAGAATCACCGCCCCGCCGATCACCGGCATGATGACCTTCTTCTCGTGGCGGTACAGCGCCGGCGAGAGAAACGCCCACACCTGGTAGATGATCACCGGCAGCGCGAACACGAGCCCGACGCCGAATGAGACTTTCATCACGATCCCGAAGGATTCGCCGGGATGCGTGTAGACGAGCTTTCGTCCCTGGAGATACGGCTGGATCGGCGCCTGGAGAAACCCGATGACGTCCACCTTCGTCACCATGACGAACGCGATGATCATCGCGCCCACCAGCGCCATCAGCGACCAGAGAATACGCCAGCGCAGCTCCTCGAGATGATCGAGGAATGGCATCTCCGCGCCGTGCGTCTTCTTCCCCACGAGCAATCCTCCGCTACTTCATGGTGCGCAGGCGGTCGCGTGCGAGCTGCGCTTCATCCGAGCGCGGGTACCGCCGAATGATGTCGTTCAGGGCGGTACGCGCCAACGCGATGTTGCCGCGCTTTTGCAGAATGAGTGCGTGCTTGTACAACGCCGTCGGCGCCGACGAAGACTGTGGGTATTTGGCCACGGTCGCCGCATACGCGGTGTCGGCGGCCGCGTCGTTCCCCTCGGTCTCATACGACACCCCGATCCAGTACTGCGCGTCACCCGCCACATCCGACGTCGGGTACAGACGGAGCAGCTCCTGGAATCCGCGCCGTGCACTTTCCGGACTTCCGCGCTGCAGCTGACCGTACGAGGCCTGGAAAAGCTGGTTAGGCCCGGGAGATCCGGCCGGTACGCCCGACGGTGCGGCGGCGGCCGCCCCCGTGTCGCGTGGCGCGCCCGACGGCGTGGGCTGCGGCTGCGCCGGCTGCATGACGTCCTGCTGGCGTGCCTCGAGTGACGAACGCAGCTCCTGGAGTCGCCGCTGACTCTGGCCGGTGAGCTCCTGAATCTGGAGCAGCTGCTGGTTCATCTGGAACAGATCGCCGCGCACATCGCCCTGCAGGCGCGTGAGACGGTTCGAGAGCGAGCGCACGGAGTCGTTGGTCGTGCTCAACGACGCCATGAGCGCGTCGAACCTCGCCTGCATCAACGAGTCCTGCTGGCGGCGTTCACTGCGCAACGTCTGCACGTCGGTCTGCAGCACCCGGACGTCGCTCTGCGTGGCGAAGCACGCACCGGTCGCCACGAGGGCGACCGGTGCGAGGCGCCTGACGAGCGCGTTCATGGACCGGAGGGCGCTCTCAGCGCGTCGCCCCCTGCCGTGATCTCGAATTCGTCGCGGCGGTTCTGCGCCCAGGCCGACTCGTCGCTCCCGCTCGCGGCTGGACGTTCCTCGCCGTAGCTGATGATCTCGATCCGCGAATCGGCGATACCACGCTGCGTCAGATACCGCTTGGCCGACGCCGCCCGCCGCTGACCGAGGGCGAGGTTGTACTCGTCGGAGCCGCGCTCGTCGGCATGGCCCGCGATGCGAAGTCTGACGCCGTCGTTCGACTGGAGGATCGCGAGCTTCTGGTCGAGCGCCGACCGTGCGGCGTCACCGAGCGCGTCACTGTCGAACTCGAAGTAGATCGGGGCCGTGAGCGCCGACCGCACCGATTCCATCGCTTCGTTCGCGCGACGGATTGAGTCCTCCCGCGCCGCGTTCGCGCGCGCGATCGAATCGCGACGAGCCGCCTCCGCACGCTCTTCCGCTTCGCGACGCGCGCGCTCGGCGGCGTCGATACTGTCCTGATTCACCGCGGGGGAGGGAGAGACGGGCGGTGGGGGTTGTCGCCGGCAGGCGCTCGCGCCCGCGGCGACGGTCGCGGCAACCAGCAGCATGCGTGGGATGCGGTAGTTCATGTTCGTGCGCTCCGAGTTGAGTTCGTGCGGAAGTTAGGGCGTTCGAGCGAGAACGCGAGACCACGCCGCCAGCCGGGCGCCGCCCGCGCGCGTGAGCTGCCGCGCACGCCCGGTCTCCGTATCGAGCACGAAGAGCTGCTTCGTACCCGTGCGACTCGAGGTGAACACGAGATGCCGGCCGTCGGGAGCCCATGCCGGATCCTCGTTGATGCCCTCGCTCGTCAACTGCTTCATGCTGCGATCACGCAGTGAGATCGTCATGATCTGAAACCGTCCGGCCACCTGAGACTGGAAGGCGACGACCCGTCCATCGGGCGACCACGTGGGGTTGGACCGATAGCTCTGATCGCCGGCGAGATACGTCGTCAACAGCTCCACGTTCGAGCCATCGACGTCGGCGGTGTACACCTCGGGATGTCCCGAGCGGCTCGACGTAAATGCCAGCCGCCGGCCGTCGGGGCTGAAGGACGGCGATACGTTATCACTGCCACGCCCGATTGTAATGCGACGCGGGTCACCGCCGCCCGGGTAGGAAACCGCCACGAGGTCGGTGCCGGCCTCCTCCCCGAAAGCCCACACGAGGAGCGACCCGTCCGGAGAAAACTCCGGCGTGATGTTCAGACCGACGCGCTGACTGATGACCCGAGGTGAGCCGCCCTGAGCGTCGCGCACGACGATCTGCGTTCCTCGCGGCCCGAAATTGCTGTACGCAATCGACTGCCCCGAGGGATGCCATGCCGGCGAAAGCGCGGTCCCCTGCCCCGTGATGGCGCGCTCGCCGTGCCCATCGCTGTCCACGACGTGAATTCGTCCACCGCGGACGAACGCTACCCGCGTCTGTGCGGCGCCGCGCGTCCCGGTGATCCATCGCTCGATCTCATCGGACACGCCATGAAGCGCCATGCGCCACGAGTCGCTCAGCGCCGGGAGCGGAAGCGAGAAATCACGCGTGTCGAGTATTCGGGCCGCGGCGACGTCGTGCACCGCGATGCGCACACCGGTCGTCGTGGATGTTGCCTGCACGATCGCGAGCGCCCCGAGCGTCTTCCAGAGCTGATAATTCATCGACGCGCCCTGCGCACGCGCGACCTCGGTGACCCCGGTTCCCTCACGCCCGATGATCTCGACGCGGTCACCGAAATCCAGATCCCGCTGCACGATCGCGCGAACGCTGTCGACATGCGGTCCACTGACGGGAAGGACGACGACGCCCGGCCGGGTCCCCGGCTGATAGGTGAGGCCAATGCGCACGCCGCGCTGCGCGGTCGTATCCTGCGCGGCGAGCGGCGCGGTACTGACGAGCGCGGCGACGGCCGCGAGCGAGCCGAGCGTGTGAAGGCGAGAGATCAACGCAGCACCCGTGGATCGAAGCTGAAGATGACTGGCAGCACATCGTCGGGAAATCCGTCAGGCAGCGGTCCGAAAGCCCCCGCTCGCGCCGCCGCTTCGACGGCGCCCATGGCGTCCTGATCGAACTCGAAGTTCCCCGACCGTGAGCTGATGCGAATGTCGGCGACCGACCCGTCCCGACGAAGCAGAAACGTAACCTCGGCGCTCAGCGCGCCACGCCGCGGGGGATCGAATCGCTTCGCGATCTGCCGAACGATGTTCTGAAGATACGCCGGATACGGGAATTCGATCCCCTCCGTGCGCACGGTCGCGACGTCGGTGCCCCGATCGCCCGTTGCGCCGCCTCCCGCGGGCTGCGCGGGCGCCGTCTCGGCGGGCTTTGTCGTCGTCGGAGCCGCCGTCGGCGTGGCCGGGGCGGGCTGGGCACGCGTTCTCGGCGGCGGCTTTGTCGTCGGGGGCGCAGGCATCTCCTGGGGACGACGCTCGGCTCTCGGTGGTGTGGCCGCCGGGCGCTCGGGCTGCGGCTGTGGCTGCGGCGTGACAATGCCTTCCTGACGCGGGCCGGGCGGCGCGGCGACCAGATCGACGCGATAGATCGGCGGGCGCGCCGCCTCCGGATCGGGACGCGCGAAGATGAGCGGCACCGCGACCGCGAGATGCATCAGGAGCGACACGCCAAGCGTGGGTGCCAGGCGTGCGCGCTCGCGCACGCGTCGTCGCGGCACTACCGGACGTCCTCCGGTTCGGCGACGAGCCCGACGTCGCCGACGCCAGCAGTGCGCATCACGGCGAGCACGCGCACGACTGTCCCGTACGGCACGCCCTGATCAGCGCGGAGATACACACCGTCACGCCCGCGCGACGAGGCAAGCGCGCGGAAGCTCGCGCGGAACTCGGGGTACGTGAGTCGCGTCTGATCGACGAAGATCTGTCCGCGCCGATTCACGGTGACGACGAGGCCCTGCTTCGGCTCGAGCGGCCGCGCCTCGGCGCGCGGGAGCGCAACGTCGACACCGCCCTGCATGATCGGCGCTGTGATCATGAAGATGACCATGAGCAGCATCATGACGTCGATCAGCGAGACGACGTTGATCTCGCCATTGAGGGGCATGCGTTGCCGTCCGCGTCGCATTAGTTC
>DASRHU010000138.1:0-13032 GCA_035650335.1 Gemmatimonadaceae bacterium
GCAATCCGCCGCGCTATCTCCTAACGAGGCCCTGCGGCAGGTCTCACTGCAGATCGCCGGGCGAGTCGTCCGGTTCGCTCCGGCGGACGCCAGTGTCGCGTTCTCAGTCAGCGGGGTGCGCTCGAGCTTCGTCGTCGACGATTCGACGGAAGCCGATTGCGTGGTGACGTGCGAGTACGGTGAACCGGAGCCGGGCGGAAGTCCGCTGCTCGATGAAGGCGCGCCGCTGTGGGAGCTTCGCCGGCAGGAGTCCGGTGAGGATGAGATCACTTTCTTTGCACCGATTGACGGCGTCCGCGCCCCCTGGTCTCAACTGGTGGTCGAGCCGAGCTTCCGTCGTGCACGCCTCATACAGCGGCGCGACTGGGGCGGCCATCCATTGCTGCGGATAGGGTATCCGGTCGATGAGATTCTGGTCTGCCGCCTTCTCATGTCGCAGGGAGTGCTCGTCGTGCACGGAGCGACTGTGCAATTCGACGACATGACCCTCTTGTTCACGGGTCATTCCGGGGCAGGCAAGTCGACGATCGCGGCGATCGCGGAATCAGCAGGCGCGCGGGTGCTGAGCGACGACCGCTCGATCGTGTCCGTTCGCGATTCGACGGCCACCGTTTGGGGTACTCCCTGGCACGGAACGCATCGCCGGGGGTCACCCGCCCCCGCCGTGCTCACCGCCATGTTCCTGCTCGTGCAGGCTAACGAGGACCGCGCCGAGCGGCTGTCACCGGCGCGCGCCACGGGGGAGCTGCTCGTGCGGCTGATCCATCCCGGACCTCAACCCGCGGACATGGAACGTCTCATCGACGCCGTGGCCGCGGTTGCTGAACGAGTCCCAATGGCCGAGCTTCGATTTCGGCCTGCCGTGACTGCCTTTCAGGTGGCTGCCGAGTTCGCTCGGAGCGTGCGCGCATGATTCGCTGTTGGTTGTCAGTGTAACCTCGTTCAGGTACTCGCCTTTGGCTTCATATTTGCTCAGACCCGTCCTCTGCTTGGATCGATGACCGCGGAGTTCAAGCGCGGAGACCGATTCGTCTACCGCCACATTGCCGGCGAACACCTTTTAGTCGCGCTGCACCAGGACCGGGTCGCTCCGTTGTTCACATTCTCGCCGACGGGGGCAAGCCTCTGGCGCGAGCTGGGGGAATGGAGTTCCGTGGAACGGTTGACGGAGCATCTGGTGAATCGTTATGACGTCTCACGCGAAGATGCGGCACGTGACGTAATGGCCTTTCTCGAACAGCTGTCATCTCTGAACGCGCTCGAAACGCGCGAGGTCACTCCATGACGTGCGTTATCCCTTCGATTCCGGTCGACACCCTACGTGATCGGATGGGCTCACGCGCCATGGCCGAGCGAATTCCGCTCTGGGCGCACATCGAGATCATCGCGACGTGCAACTTCAAGTGCCAGCATTGCTACATCGCGCCGTGCGCCGAGCGGCAGGATGTGATGAGTCCGGCCAACGCGCGGATTCTCTTCGACAAGCTCGAGCGGGCCGGAACGCTCTCGCTCCTGCTGACCGGTGGCGAGGTCCTCACGCACAAGAACTTCAAGGAGATCTATCTCGACGCGAAGCGCCGGGGATTTCTCCTGTATGTGAACACGAATGCCTACCTCCTCGGGGAGCGCTGGGCGGACTTCTTCGCGGAATGGCCGCCGGAGTACTTCTCAATCAGTCTCTACGGGCTCAGCAACGAGCGCTACCAGGAAGTCACGGGGATTCCCAACTCGTTCACGAAGGTCTGCAAGGCGCTCGACCTCCTGGCGGAGCGTGGACTGACATACGGGCTCAAGTGCCCGGCCATGTCGATCACGGTCGACGAGATCCCGGCGATGCACGAGTTCGCCAAGGCGCGCGGCACGAAGTTCCGCTACGATCCGATCATCAACCCGCAGGAGAAGGGCGACGTGAGTCCCTTGCACCTGCAGCTCGCGCCGAAGGACGTCGTGGATCTCGAGGAGCGGATGTCTCCCGGGATGAAGGAGTTCAAGGACTTCTACGGACGCTACACACACGAGCCGACCAACCAGGTGTATCGCTGCGGCGGCGGCCGCATCGTGATGGCCATCAACGTTCATGGCGGGGTCAGCACGTGCCTGTCGTCGCGGCAGGCGGTGGGGAATCTCTTCGAGCAGCCGTTCGAGGAGGTCTGGGAGATGATCGGCGGGAAGGTGACGAAGAAATTCCCGGATGGCCATCCATGCGCGTCGTGCCGATTCCGCCTCATGTGCGCGGGATGTCCCGCGACGGTGGAGCAGGTGGCCGGACTCCCGGAAGGATATGTGCAGCAGTACTGCGCGATCACGCACCTGAGGGCGCACCGGATGGGAATACATCCGACAGGCGTGCCGCGCACGGTGACGGAAGGAATTCCCGCGCACGTTCGAACGCCGGTGGGTGCGACGGCGCGTGCGCTCCCTGTTCTGGTATCCTAGCGACTACGAGAGGAGAGTCGAGACATGTCCAACGAGCGAGAGCCCTACATCCGACCGATCATCATGCGCCTCGAGTACACCACGGACGTTCGCGTCTCGCAGGCGACAGGGTGCAAGGCGGAGTCGTCCGAGGTCGGTCCTTCCACCACCGGTTGCGTCGCGGCGACGCCACCGATCGTCCCCTGCACCCAGCCGGTCAGCTGATCCCTTCGTTGCAGGCGCAGTGAGCGTAGAACGCCGATGTGAACGTCAAACGCGTGAGGGTGCTGTGAAAGTCATTTCGTTGTCGAGGAACATCCTTGTCCTCGGGGTCCTCGGCCTGGCGCTGGTCGGGACCGCGTGCGACGATGATCCCACGAGCTCACCGGGGGGCTTCCCGGACTTCTCGCTCGATGCCGTTCCTGATACGATCGGCACGGAGGACGCGATTCGCGTCGTCTTCAGCGACTCGATCGCGGCCTCGAGCGCGTTGGATGCGGCGAATTTCGTCGTCACCAACATGTGCAGCGGACTCCGCATTCCCGGTGCGCTGCGCCTCGCGGGTGACACGCTGATCTTCACGCCATCGCAGGCGCTGCCGTTCCTCACACCGATCGGCGTTCGAATCCAGAACTTGCTGACGCCGCTGGGTGTGCCGCAGCCGCAGCCGATCGTCTTCACGCGGATCACGGCCCCGCCGCCCATTCGTGATCAGACGTGGGAGTTCATGGACTCGCCGACCAACGATGTCCTCACCGGCGTGTCGTTCGTGACCGACGAGCTGGGATACATCGTGGAGAGCGGCGGTACGGTCTATCGGACCACGGACGGACGGCAGTTCGTGGCTCGCTTCAAGGACCCCAACATCACGTTCCCGGCCGACATTCGCGCGTTCGGCGACACGTTGTTCATGGTCGGCTCGCAACGCGTGGGCACGGTGACTCAGCGCAGCCTCCTCCGGTCGATCAACGGCGGTGAGACGTTCGCCTCCGTCGCGACGGCCGGCGAGTTCCTCTACATCAACTCGATGCGACGCGTGAACGGCGTTCCGCAGGGAGTGTTCGGCGGCATTTTCACGTCTCCCGGGCTGTACCGCTACTTCGGCAATACGAACACGTTTCAGAGAGCCACCGGGACTCCGGGGGGCGGGTGGACGCTGACCGGTGCGGATCTCTCTCACAACGCATCGCTCGCGCTGGCGGCCTTCCGTGGAAGCACCGACCAGTCGTTGAGCACTGCCTCTCGCTCCCTCGACGGTGGATTGACGTACACCACCCTCACGCTGCCCGCAAACGTCTGGGGCTTGCAGGGTGCCGGGTTCGCCAACAACAACATCGGGTTCCTGCTGGGCGACTCGTCCGTCGTGTTGCGGTTCGACGCCTCGGCTGCGACGCCGACGTTCACGCGACTCGGCGCGGCCGCCGGCATACCGCAGACGGAGCTCGATCAGGCCAGCGGTCAGGTGACGAGCTATCGGTTTATTCGCGTGCAGTTCGTGCCGGGAACGCAGACGGGCTGGATCACCGGCAGCTTCACCCGGCGTCGTCCCGGCGTGCCTGACGTCGAAGGGGGCGTCATCCTGATGTCCGAGGACGGCGGCCTAACGTGGCGACGGCAGGCCGTCAGCGGCGCGCTCGAGAACGGGCTGTCGTTCCCGCCAATCACCGATGTACAGGCGCTGCGTGAGGACTTCGCGGCGGTGGTGGGTCGCAACGGTCTCGTGGCCATTCGGGTCGACACCACACGGACCGGTCTCACTCCATGCTCCATAACTTCGACGCCCTGACGCCCACTCCCATGTCACGCACCTCCGCGCATCGATGGCGCGCCAACACACGCTGGTCCCGTCTGCTCGTCTGCCTCACCGTTGCGGGACTCGGACTCGTTGTGCCGGGCCTCAACGTGGCGAGCGCTCAGACGGTGACGGGCGGCGACTTCGACATCTGCGACTATTGCGGATCGCTGCGCGGTAATCGCGCGATCATCCGCGGTCGCGCACACTTCGGAACCGAACGGGCGGTGTTCGTGCTCGTCAACGCCGCTACCGCCGAGCAGGACGTCGACAACGATGGATACACCGTCGGCGTGAACTTCAACAACCTCATCGTCTCCGACACGACGAACTTCGTGAGCATCGAAGATCCGTCTCGCGTCATCGTCAAGACGAATCTGGTGATCGCCGACTTTCTGAATCCGCTGAATAACGGCTTTCAGAACCAGGTGAGCTTCTTCGTCAACATTCCGCCGGGTACGCCCACTGGCGTGTACCGCGGTCGATTCACCG
The DNA here is from genome assembly GCA_035650335.1 of Gemmatimonadaceae bacterium. Taxonomy (GTDB): domain Bacteria; phylum Gemmatimonadota; class Gemmatimonadetes; order Gemmatimonadales; family Gemmatimonadaceae; genus JAICNG01. Next base: position 4,700 of record DASRHU010000138.1, read on the forward strand.
TGCGGGATGCGGTCCTTCCCATCGGGCAGAACCCGAATGGCGAGGCGCTGCGGGTGGACGCCGTCGACGTCGACATCGAGGTCCTGCCCGAATCCGACATCGGCCTGTTCGACCCCGACACGTCGGCGCGACTCGACTCGCTCACGCTGCGCGGGCGGCCCGGTCAGACCGTGCGTGGGGTCGTACGAATCGGAAACCTTGGCAACGTCAAGCTCTCCAACGCGCGTCTCGAAGCGACCGACCTGGTGGCCACCTCGGGAACGGGGCTTCGGATCCGTCGAGAGCGAATCAGCTTCTCGCCGACCAACGTCAACTCGGTGGACATCGGCGACACGACGCGCATTGAGGTGACTGTGCGCATACCGCCGGGACTTCTGGCCGGAAGCTACCGCGGCGAGCTGATCGGGTTGAGCGACGACGTCGATCCGATACGAATTCCGTTCACGGTAATCGTCACCACGCCAGGCGACATCGTCTTCGAGACGAACCCGGTGATCGGTCGGGCGGGCGATCTGGCGGTGATCATCTTCAACGCCGACCCGGGTAGCGCGTGGGAGCTCGCCATCTTCGACATGATGGCGACGACCACCTTCCGAACGAATGGGACGGTGTTCGCAGGGACGCCAGGTAATCCGCCGATACCTGGGTTCGAGGGGGACCAGGCAGTCCGCTACACGTGGCCGCTGATCAACGGACGCGGTGAAAACGTCGCGGGGGGCATGTACTACGTCGTCATCAACGCGGTGCAGGATGGCCAGCAGCGCCAGCTCCGCGGCAAACTCATGGTCATTCGCTGAGGCCCGGCATCATGCACAGACCGATAGCTCTCTTCGGTGTCGCGCTCGCGACGCTGATCGCCGCGCCGACACAGGCACAATTCGCCTCCGGTGATGCCGACGGCGGCGTGTACAGCATGACGATCCTCGGCATTCCGGTTTCCCCGCGCGCCGTGGCGCTCGGTGAGGCCATGAGCGTGATCGATCGCGATCCATCGGCGATCTGGTATAACGCCGCGGGGATGCTCGGACTACGCACGAACGCCTTTACCATTAACGCTGCCCAGCGATTTGCGCAGACGCAGATCCTCGGCACGGCGGTCACGTTCCCCACGGAGATCGCCACGTTCGGCATCGCCGCGCGGGTGTTCAACGCGGGAACCATCGAGGGTCGAAGCGAGGGCGAGCCCACCGGCGGTGACGTCCGTGCCTACCAGTGGGCCCTCGAGGGCGGCGGCGCGCTGCAGCTCGCGCGCTGGTGGCGCTGGGGCGGCACGCTGGTGTTCGCCACCGAGCAGTTAGGCGATGACAGCGAGGCGTCGGTCGGCGTGAACTCCGGCATGCAGTTCCCCGACATCCTCTTCGGCCGCCTATCGCTGGCCGGCGGTATCCGGAACTGGGGCACGAACGTCAACTTCGACGAGGGGTTCGAGGGGTTCTCGCCGCCGCAGATGTTCTACGTGGGGGCCGGCATCGACGTCTTCCGACGCCGGAACCTCCTCCAGACCCCGATGCTGTTCCGTGGACAGCCGATCATCTTCGACGCCAAGCTGGTCGGCCAGGTGAACGTCCCCGACCGAATGGAACCGTACGTCGGCCTCGGCCTCGAAGCGACCATCAACGGCGTCGCGATCGGTCGCATCGGGTACCAGACGGGCGACGACAACCGCGCCGGCATTTCCCTGGGCGCCGGCGTGAACGTCGGCCAGTTCCGTCTCGAGTACGCCTTCCGCAACCACAAGAACGGCGGCGCGGGGTTCTTCGAGAACGATCCCGTCGGTGACGCGCACAACGTCAGCGCCACCTTCTTCTGGGGAGAGCGGGAGCGCAACGAGCCGGTGGTGCCGGTGGTCGTCGCAGCCCCGGTGGACACGGCCGCCATCAACGCCGCCGTTCGTGGTGCGATTCAGGAGCAGCTCGCGGCGCTGCGTCCCCTGCTCGACTCGCTCCGCATGCAGCAGGTCGAGATCCAGCAGGAAGACCTCGTGTCCCGCTATATCGTTCCGGTCCACTTCGGGTTCGATTCGTCCGTCGTCCGCGAGAGTGACATGGAGGTGCTCGGGAACGTCGCCGAGGTGATCCGGCGCGTATATCCCTCGGCGCTCGTCACGATCGAGGGCTTCGCCGACCCAGCCGGGACGGTCGACTACAACCTCCGGCTCTCCCGCCGGCGCGCCGAGGCCGTGCGCGACGTCATGATCACCCGGTTCAACCTTCCGGAGCGGCAGTTCCGCGCCGTGGGCTATGGCGAGCAGACGGCCCGCCAGATCATGCCCGGCGCCCGGCGGGACGACCCCGGGGCACAGTCGAACCGCCGCGTCACCTTTACCATCGACGCCACGCAGCGCTTCTAGCAATCCTCACAGTTTCCATGCATTATTCCCGGCGGGCGAGAGAGCGATCTCTCGCCCGTCGCGCATTCCTCGCCCAATCGATTTCTGAGCCATACGCCCCGGAAGCGGGCTTCAGCCCACGACCGCCGGCGGCATAACCCCCCATCTTCGCATGCGAATCACTGTCATCGGAACCGGATACGTTGGCCTCGTCGTCGGCGCGTGTCTCGCGGAAACTGGTAACGACGTCATCTGTGCCGACAAGGACAAGGACAAGATCGAGACGCTCAAGCGCAACGTACTCTCGATCTACGAGCCGGGACTCGATGATCTCGTCGCGCGCAACCAGCAGCAGGGCCGGCTGGTGTTCACCACCGACATCCCGAAGTCGATCTCGTCGGCCGAGGTGATATTCATCGCCGTCGGCACGCCGCCTGACGAGGACGGCTCGGCCGACCTCACGCACGTGCTCGACGTCTCGGAGCAGATCGGCCGGCATCTGGCGCGCGAGACCGTCGTGGTGACGAAGTCGACCGTTCCCGTCGGCACCGCCGAGAAGGTCGCCGAGGCGGTCGGCAAGCACGCTGTGCACACGTTTCACGTGTGCAGCAACCCCGAGTTCCTCAAGGAGGGCGCGGCGGTCGAGGACTTCATGCGCCCGGACCGCGTGGTCATCGGCGCGGCGAGCGATCACGCACGCTCCGTCATGACGGAGCTGTACGCTCCGTTCCTGCGGACCGGGAAGCCCATCCTGTTCATGGACAATCCGTCGGCCGAGATGACGAAGTATGCCGCGAACGCGATGCTCGCGACGCGCATCTCGTTCATGAATCAGATCGCGAATCTCTGCGAGAAAGTCGGCGCGAACGTCGATCTGGTTCGAAAGGGGATCGGGTCCGATAGCCGCATTGGATCCGCCTTTCTGTTCCCCGGGCCGGGCTTCGGCGGATCGTGCTTTCCAAAGGACGTCAAGGCGCTCGCGCGTACCGCACGTGGGGAAGGCGCCCCGATGAGCGTTCTCGAAGCAGTCGATGACGCCAACGAGCGGCAAAAGCGCCGTCTCTCCGAGAAGCTCCGTCAGGCACTTGGAGGCCAGTTGCGCGGAGCCCGGATCGCTGTCTGGGGACTCGCGTACAAGCCCCAAACCGACGACATGCGGGAATCGCCGGCGCTGGCGCTCATCGACCAGCTCCTCGAGGCCGAGGCCTCGGTAGTCGCCCACGACCCTGTGGCCATGAAGGAGGCGCAGCACCGCCTCGGCGACCGGATCTCGTTTGCGGACAGCGGGTACGCGGCGGCGGACGGCGCTGATGCCCTCGCGATCGTCACCGAGTGGAACGAGTATCGCCACCCCGATCTGAGACGCGTGAAAGAGTCGTTGCGCCGGCCGATCATCGTGGACGGACGGAATCTGTACGATCCGGCACGCATGCGGGCGCTCGGCTTCACCTACCTGTCGATCGGACGAGGAGACGTGTGCGTGTCCTGATCACCGGAGCGGCGGGCTTTCTCGGTTCTCATCTCTGCGATCGATTCCTGGCTGATGGACACAACGTCGTAGGGCTCGACAACTTTCTCACGGGGTCGCCGGACAACATCGCGCATCTGATCGGCAACGCGCGATTCGAGTTCATCACGCACAACATCTCGACGTTCACGTACGTGGCGGGCGAGCTGGATGGCGTGCTCCATTTCGCGTCGCCGGCGAGCCCGGTGGATTACCTCGAGCACCCGATCCCCACTCTGAAGGTGGGCGCCCTTGGGACGCACAACGCGCTTGGACTCGCGAAGGCGAAGAACGCGCGGTTCTTTCTCGCGTCGACGTCGGAGGTGTACGGCGATCCGCTCGAGCACCCGCAAACCGAAGCGTACTGGGGGAACGTGAACCCCGTCGGCCCTCGCGGGGTGTACGACGAGGCGAAGCGCTTCGCCGAGGCGATGACGATGGCCTATCATCGCTACCACGAGCTCGACACGCGCATCGCTCGTATCTTCAACACCTTCGGACCGCGGATGCGAGCGAGGGATGGCCGGGTGGTCTCGAATTTCGTCGTACAGGCCATCAAGGGTGAGCCGTTGACGATCTATGGCGACGGTTCGCAGACGCGGTCGTTCTGCTACGTCTCGGATGAGGTCGAAGGGCTCTATCGGCTGTTCATGCAGGGCGATGCCGACCCGACGAACATCGGGAATCCGGACGAGTTCACGGTGCGCGAGCTGGCCGAGCTCGTGCTCGAGCTGACCGGGTCGAAATCGAAGATCGAGGCGAGGCCGCTTCCGATTGATGACCCGAAAGTGCGGCAGCCAGACATAACACGCGCGCGAGAAACGCTCGGGTGGTCGCCGCGCGTGCCCCTTCGTGAGGGTCTGAAGCTCACGATTGACTGGTTCGCAAAGTCCGGGGTCTAAGGGGATCAAAGGGATCGACGGGGTCAACGGGCGGACACTTCGGGCCCCCTCGACTGCCCCGACCCGTCGATCCCCTTCGATCCCGTCGATCCCGTTCGATCCCTTCGATCCGTTCGATCCCTTCGATCCGTTCGATCCCTTCGCTAAGTTACTCCGGCTGTGCGCTTTCGCGCTTTCCGCCGAACTTCCCGTCGAGCCCCGGTGTAGCATTCGCGATATGCCCGTACCTTCGACAAGTCGGATCCTGGCCGCGATCGTGGTCGCCCTCGCGGCCTGCAAGCCCGATTTCGAGCTGAAACGCTTTACGCAGGACGCGGCGCTCTACGAGGCATCGCTTCGCGAGCTGCAGCATCGGCACTGGGACAACGCGGTCGCCGGCTTCGAGCGCCTGACCATCGAGCTCCCGGCGCGGGACACCCTGATGCCCCTCTCACTCTACCACCTGGGCAAGGCTCGCCAGGGGAAACGAGAATGGCTCCTCGCCGCGCAGGCGTTCACGCGACTCACCGAGAGCTTTCCCGACGACACACTGGGCGACGACGCGCTCTATGAAGCGGGAATCTCGTACGGTCGACTGTGGCGCAAGCCCGAGCTCGACGCGCAATACGGGGAGACGGCCATCAGCACGCTGCGGATGATGCAGGGCATGTACCCCAACTCGCCGCTCAACGATGAGGCGCAGCGCGAGGTCGATCGGCTCACCGACTGGCTCGCGATCAAGGCCTACAAGACCGGCGTCTGGTACATGGGCCGCAAGGCGTACGATCCGGCCATCATCTACTTCAAGGACGTCCTCCGATTGTATCCGACGGCACCCACCGCGCGCGACGCGGGGATCAAGCTCGTCGAGGCGTACAACGAGATCAACTATCGCGAAGAAGCGCAGGAGCAGTGCGCTTCGCTCCGGCAGACGTATCCAGGCTCGCCCGAGGTGCGTGAGGTGTGCGGCACCGGGCCTGCGACGGCGCAGTCACCCACACCCTGACGTGTGCGACTCGGCATCCTCGGAGGCACGTTCGATCCGCCGCACATTGGCCACCTGCTCGCCGCCTCGGATGCCTTCGAGACACTCGCGCTCGACCGGCTCCTCTTCATCCCGTCGGCGGCACATCCATTCAAGGGCGACCGGGTCGGCGCCTCGCCTGCCCAGCGGCTGCACATGCTCTCGTTATTGATCGCCGACGACGCCCGCTTCGGGATCGAGACGATCGAAATCGACCGGCCCGGGTTATCTTACACGGTGGACACGCTCGAGGACCTTGCGCGGCGTTACCCCGACTCGGAGCGCTTCTTCCTCATTGGCGAGGATCTCGTGGACGAGCTACCGACCTGGCGATCGCCGGAGCGGGTGACCGAGCTGGCCGAGGTCGTGACGCTCTCACGCGGCGATGAACGAGGTACCCCTTCGCCGTTCCGCCGCCTGACGACGCGCCGCATCGACGTGTCGTCGACCGAGATTCGCGTGCGCGCGCGCGCCGGGCTGCCACTCCACGGATTCGTCCCCGATTCCATCGCGGCCTACATCCGCGAGATCGGGCTGTATCACTAGGGGTTCGTCATGCTCAAGGGAATCGCCAAGGCGCTGTTCGGGACGCGACACGATCGCGAGCTGAAGCGCATCCAGCCTCTCCTCGACGAGATCCACGCGCACGAGGAGCGCCTCGCGCCGCTCTCGGACGAGGAGGTGCAGGCGCAGACCGCGAAGTTCCGTCAGATCATCCGGGAGCGCACCAGTGAGCTGGAAGGGCGCATTGCGGGGCTCAAGGAAACGAAGCGCGTCACCGCGGAGGCCGCCGAGCGCGAGCGCATCGACGACGAGCTGACGGGCGGCGACGGGCAGAGCGGGCTCGAGGGCGAGCTGCGGAAGTTGACCGCCGACACTCTGGAGGAGCTGCTTCCCGAGGCGTTCGCGACGGTGCGGGAAGCGTCACGCCGCCTCCTCGGGACGAAGCTCGTCGTCACCGGCCATGAGATCGAGTGGAACATGGTGCCGTACGACGTCCAGCTGATCGGAGGCATCCAGCTCCACCGCGGGCGCATCGCCGAGATGGCGACCGGCGAAGGAAAGACGCTGGTGGCGACGTTGCCGCTGTATCTCAACTCGCTCCCCGGCAAAGGCGCCCACCTGGTGACGGTGAACTCCTACCTCGCCCGGCGCGACTCCCAATGGATGGGTCACGTCTACAAGTGGCTCGGGCTGACGGTCGGGTGCATCGACGACACCGAGCCGGGCACGCCCGATCGACGCGCCGGCTACCTGTGCGACATCACGTACGGGACGAACAACGAGTTCGGCTTCGACTACCTGCGTGACAACATGGTGGTAGCGCTCGATCAGCGCGTGCAGCGCGGCCACCACTACGCCATCGTCGACGAAGTGGACTCGGTGCTCATCGACGAGGCGCGGACGCCGCTCATCATCTCGGGTCCGGTCGGCAGCGAGAGCGACCGCGATTACGCGCAGTACAACGGGATGGTCGCCCGGCTCGCGCGCGAGCAGACGGAGCTCGTCAACCGCCTCGTCGCCGAGGCGGAGCGCGCGCTCGAGAAAGGCGAGACCGACGCCGCGGCCACACAACTGTACCAGGCCAACCTCGGCGGCCCCAAGAACCGGCGCCTGCTGAAGGTGCTCCAGGAGCAGGGCAACAAGCAGCTGATGCAGAAGCGCGAGCTGGATGTCATCGCCGATCGAAAGATGCCGGCGGGAAAGCGCCAGTTCACCGACATCGAGGAAGAGCTGCTGTACGTGATCGATGAGAAGGGACACACCGTCCATCTCACCGACCGCGGCGTCGACGTGCTGTCGCCAAGCGACCACGACGCCTTCATGCTCCCCGACATCAGCGAGGCGGTGCACCGGATCGATCACGACCCCGCGATGTCGCCGCAGGAGAAGGTGGAGGCACGCCTCGCGATCGAGCGGGAATACGCGCTGAAGAGCGAGAAGCTCAACATCGTGCACCAGCTCCTCCGCGCGCACTCGCTGTACGAGCGCGACGTGAACTACGTCGTGCAGGACGGTCAGGTGCTGATCGTCGACGAGTTCACCGGCCGCACGATGATCGGTCGCCGCTGGTCCGAGGGCCTCCACCAGGCGGTCGAAGCGAAGGAAGGAGTTCAGGTGAAGGGCGAGACGCAGACGCTCGCCACGATCACCATCCAGAACTACTTCCGCATGTACGAGAAGCTCGCCGGCATGACGGGAACCGCCGAGACGGAAGAGCAGGAATTCTTCCAGATCTACAAGCTCGAGGTCGCGGTGGTGCCGACGAACAAGCCGATGATCCGGGACGATCGGCACGACCTCGTCTACAAGACGCGACGCGAGAAGTACAACGCGATCGCCGAGGAGGTGCAGCGACTGCACGACCTCGGCTTCCCCGTGCTGGTGGGAACGGTGAGCGTCGAGGTGTCGGAAACGCTGTCGCGCATGTTCAAGCGCGCCGGCATTCCACACAACGTGCTGAACGCGAAGTATCACCAGCGCGAAGCCGAAATCGTCGCGGGTGCGGGTCAGCCCGGCGCCGTGACGATCGCCACGAACATGGCCGGTCGCGGAACGGACATTAAGCTCGGGCCGGGCGTCACCGAGGCG
>DASRHU010000139.1:0-9740 GCA_035650335.1 Gemmatimonadaceae bacterium
TTGGCGGAATCAGTCGTGGATGCCTCGAAGCGCCATGCGACGCTGGTCGACGAGCTCGGCACGGCCTCGGCGAGCGTGCTTGGCGAGGCCGATGCGGCCGCGGGTGAGACGTCGCGTGCCTCGGAGGCGATGGAGAAGCAGCGCGCGTTGACGGAGGGGCTGCGGGAGACGGCGATGGCGCTGGAGGCGGATGCGCGGGCGTTGCGGGATGTGATCGCGCGGTTCGGCGAGGCGGGCGCGGCGACGTGAGCGCGGCGGCGCGGGAAGGTCAGACGTTCGCGGGTCGCGCCAGGGTCGTCCGCTACGCGAATCTGGTGAAGCTGCCGCACACGTTGTTCGCGTTGCCGTTTGCGCTGGTCGGGGTGGTGCTCGCCAGTTATGTCAAAGAGGTAACGGCGGCCGTCGTCCTCTGGGTCGCGGTGGCGTTCACGAGCGCGCGATTCGCGGCCATGGCGTACAACCGCATCGTGGACCGTCGGCTCGACGCGCTAAACCCCCGGACCGCCGCCCGAGAGATTCCGTCCGGCGTCATTGGCGTGCACGAGGCCGGGATCGCGGTCGCGATGTCCTCGGCGCTGTTCCTGTTTTCGGCCTGGCGCCTCAACCCGCTCTGTTTTGCCCTGTCACCGGTGGCGCTGGCCTGGGTGCTCGGCTACAGCTACACCAAGCGGTTCACCCGCTGGGCGCATCTGGTGCTCGGTCTCGGACTCGGTATAGCGCCCGTCGGGGGTTATCTCGCAGTGACAGGCGCCTGGAGCGCTCCGTGGTGGATGCTGCCGATGCTCGCCGCGGCGGTCATGACCTGGGTGGGGGGCTTCGATGTGTTTTATGCGCTTCAGGACGTCGCCTTCGACCGCGAGCGTGGCCTCCATTCGATCCCGGCGGCGCTCGGCGAGCACAAGGCGCTGCTCGTGGCGCGATTGCTTCACGTCGCAACTGTCGTGGCGCTCGGCGCCGTCGGCGTCGCGGTCGATGCCGGCTGGCTGTACTGGGTCGGTGTCGCGGTAGTGGCGGCGCTCCTGCTGTTCGAGCACTCGCTCGTGCGCGCCGACGATCTGTCGAAGCTCGACGCGGCGTTCTTCACCACGAACGGAGTCATCAGCATCGCGTTCTTCGGCTTCGTGCTCGCGGAGCGCCTCGTCAGGTGAGTAACACCCCTCCTCTCGTCGTCGCGATCACCGGAGCCTCCGGTGCGCCTTACGCCATCAAGCTCCTCAAGTCGTTGCTCGAGGCGAGGCGACACGTTTGGCTGATCGTGTCGCAGCACGGGATACGACTGCTGAGCACGGAGACCGACATCACCGACGTCGCCGGTCTGCGCGAAGCGGTGGGTCCGGGCGCCTGGGATGAGCTGGTGACGCTGTTCGACGACACCGACCGCGGCGCGAGCCCCGCGTCGGGTTCGGCGCGCAGCAGCGGGATGGTCATCTGCCCTTGCTCCATGGGAACCATCTCGGCCATCGCGGCTGGCTCGTCGCGATCGCTCGTGGAGCGAGCCGCGGATGTCGCGCTCAAGGAGCGGCGAAAGGTCGTACTCGTCCCGCGCGAGACGCCGCTGAGCGCGATTCACCTGCAGAACATGCTCCGCGTGACGCGGGCGGGCGCCGTCGTGCTGCCGGCGTCCCCCGGCTTCTATCACCGCCCCACGAGCATCGATGATCTCGTGTCGTTCATCGTCGCGCGGGTTCTCGACCATCTCGGGGTGGAGCACCACATCGCCAGGCGATGGGCGTCGGGAGCACGGGCAACGGAGCAGTAGCGTGGGCCGCCGCGTGATCGGCCTCGTGTCCGATACTCACGGCCTGGTTCGGCCAGACATTTTCAGCGCACTCGACGGTGTCGAGCTCATCCTCCATGCGGGCGACGTGGGCGGGCCTGACGTGCTCGCCGAGCTGGCGACAATTGCCCCGGTGGAGGCCGTGGCCGGGAACACCGATGCGCCGGGGCTTCTTGCGCTGGCCGACTCGCTCGAGCGAGAAATCGATGGGGTTCGCATCCACGTGAGCCACGGCCACGAGCTTGGTCGGCCAACACCAGAGCGTTTACTCGAGCGATACCCGCACGACGTGCTGATCTACGGACACACGCACAAGCAATTGATCACGCGCGCCGGCGGCCGTCTGGTCATCAACCCGGGAGCGGCCGGTCCCCGGCGGTTCAGTCTGATGCCGAGCGTGGGGAGGCTCCTCATCGAGGGAGGGCGCGCGGAGGCCGAGATTGTGACGTTGCTGATGTGAGCATCGAGGGGACGGCAAAGAGGACAGAAGTCAGAAATACAGAATTCAGAATTCAGAAACGGCGACGGGGAGCCACAGCTGGCCCCCCGTAGATGTTTTTCTGAATTCTGAATTCTGTATTCTGAATTCTGTCCTCTTTGCCGTTCCCCTCGGCTCTCACACTACCCTGAAATGTGACGCCGGATACAAATAGTCGCCCCCGGAATCATCGAATATCCGGTAGAACGCGCCATCAGCCTCGATGCCGAGCAGCTCGTAGATGCGACCGAGCGTCAGGTCATGGCACCCTCCGGGCTCGTCACACCCCGGAAACGAGAGCCATGGCTTGAGACTCACGCACTGAACGAGCATGGTCGGCTGCCAGGTGGTCGCCATTCCGCCTCCACTCCGCTGGTACATCGCTTCGCTCGATCTCTCGACCGTGTGATGCACGTTTGCAAGTGGCTGGCCAGTGCGCGGTCGCGGCGCGTGTCCTTAGGCGGGACGAGCGCGCGACGCTCTGCGCAACGTTGTGCGGGATGTCACGCGCTCAACGACGCGAGCGCCCTCCGGTTCCGTAGCAAGGCGGCTGGCGCGGTAGTGCGCTCGAGCTCGCCAGGGTTCCTGCGGAACCACGACGAGAGGAGCAGCAGCTCGTCGATCTCGTGCGTGGGCACGGCGCCGGCGGTGCGCTCGGGCGGCTCGAATACATCGCGCACCATGGCGAGAAGCCGGGCGCGATCGCGCGCGGTTCGCGGCGCGGTCGTCTGCGCGCGAACGGTGCCGCGCCGAATCACGTATACGCGGTCATCCCCTTCGTATCCGGGAACCGCGTACGTGAACGACAGCGTCTCCACCGCGAAGCGCATGCGCGCGAACATCTCGCGCAGCGTCTCCAGTCGTTGCAGCTTGTCGCGCAGAACGGCGGCGCGCTCGAAGTTGAGCAGCTCCGCGCACGAGTCCATCTCGCTCTTGAGCCGGTCGATCGGACCGTCGTTCGTCCCCTCGAGGAACGCGCGGGCGAGATCGACCTGTGTCTGGTATTGCGATGCGGTGCACGCGGCGACGCACGGCCCGAGACATTTGCGCACCTCGAGGCGGATGCATCCCGGCGTGCGCGGCGCCAGCTGAAAGAGCTCCTGCTGGTCGGCGAAGATGACGTGATGGTCCTGCGAGCAGTCGCGGAGCGAGAGGGCATCGCTCAACTCACGCACGGCCTCCGCCACGCGACGGGCCCCGAGGAATGGCCCATAATACGTCGCGGGCTCGCCGCCGGCGCCGCGAACGACCAGCATCTTCGGCGCAGCGCCGCGGGTGAGCTTGATGAACACGTAGTGACGATCGTCGCGCTTCATCGCGACGTTGAATCGCGGCCGCAGCTGCTTGATCAGCTGCAGCTCGCGCAGTAACGCCGCGAACTCGCTAGGCGTGTACTCCCAGTCGATTGCGTGTGCCTCGCGGAGGATGCGCGCCCCTTTCTCCTCGGGATACGCGCACCGGAAATAGCTCATGAGGCGCGTGCGCACCTTCTTCGACTTGCCGATGTAGAGGACCTCGCCGTCGCTCGACATCATGCGGTAGATGCCAGGGCGATCCTGCGCGCTCGCGCGCACCTCACCGCGCATCGTCGCGATGTGAGCTTCGGACGTCTGTGCCCTCGCCATCAGCGTTGGCACCGCACGCAGAGCACTGTCGACCGTCCATCGATGGCGTGTGTCGCGACGAGGCGTGCGTCGCAGCGCCTGCAGCGTTCGCCCCCGCGTCCGTACACGGCGAGCCGTTCGAGGAATCCGCCGCGGTCTCCCGCGGGATCGCGGTAGTCACGAAAGCTCGTGCCGCGCGACTCGATCGCTTCCGTCAGCACGTCGCGGATGGCGGCATGGAGTTCAGCGGATTCGTCGCCGTCCAACGAGCGACCGGTGCGCGACGGATCGATGCGCGCGCGCCAGAGAGCCTCGTTCGCGTAAATGTTGCCGATGCCCGCCACGCGGCGCTGATCCATCAGGAGCTTCTTGATGGCCTGGGAGGAGTCCCGAACAAGGGCCGATAGATACGGAACGGTAAACGAGGGGTCAAGCGGCTCGACGCCGAGGGCGGATTCGTATTCCTTCCACCGCTCGGGCGTCATGAGCGATACGGTGCCCAGGCGACGGATATCGCGATAGTGGAGCGTGAGGTCAGGTCCGAGAGCGAAGGCGATCGTCGAGAAGCGGCGCTCCGATTCTGGAAGGGTGCCCCGGTCGAGCATGAGCGCACCGGTGAACCGTGGCTGAACGACGAGGCGGTCCCCGGTGGAGAGATCGAGCACGACGAGCTTGGCGCGCCGCCAGGCCCCCTGAATGGTGGCTCCACGCACCCGCCCGCTGAGCCTCTTCGCGGCGATTTCCCGCAGAACATCGGGCCGCCGCACACGCACTCGCTGAATCACGCGACCCGCGATCTCGCGATGGAGGTCGCGCGCCATGGTCTCCGTCTCAGGGAGCTCGGGCATGCCGGTGCAGCTCGCGCCACCCGATGTCGCCGCGATAGTGCCGTCCCGCGAATCGAACACATTGGGCCCCGGAAGCGCTTCGCTGCCGTGCCTCGGCGAAGGTAGGGGCCACGGCCGTTATGGCTGCTACGCGGCCGCCAGCGGTCACCAGCGCCCCTGTGGGCGCACGAGCGGTGCCGGCGTGAAAGAGGATCGTATCCGGAGGGAGTGCGTCGATCTCGATCTCGTCGCCCTTTCGGGGAGTCTCGGGATATCCGGCCGCGGCGACCACTGTGGTCACGGCGTGGCCGTCCCGCCAGGCGAGGCGATCCGTCGGCGCAAGTCCGTCGCCTCGTGCGATCGCGAGCATCGGCTTCAGAAGGCTGGACCGGAGCAGTGGCAGCAGCGCCTGCGTCTCCGGGTCTCCGAAGCGACAATTGAACTCGACGACCTTCGGCCCGTCGTCCGTGAGCATCAAGCCGCCGTAAAGCAGTCCGGTGAAAGGGCTACGGCGGGCGCGAAGGGCAGCGAGCGTGGGCTCGAAGATGTCGGCCACGATGCGATCGACGAGCGGGGGGTCGGCGATCGAGACCGGAGCATACGCGCCCATCCCGCCCGTGTTGGGCCCGGTATCGCCGTCGAGGAGTCGTTTGTGGTCCTGAGCCGGGAGCATCGGGAGAACGGCCTCGCCGTCCGTCAACGCCAGGATCGATACCTCCTCGCCCTGCATGAACTCCTCGACGAGAATCTCGGAGCCCGCAGCGCCGTGGATGTTTCGGATGAGCATGGAATCGATCGCCTCGTCCGCCTCGTCGAGCGTGCCGCAGACGATCACGCCTTTGCCGGCTGCCAGCCCCGACGCCTTGATGACCACGGGAGCACCGAGCTCGCGAGCCGCGCGCTTCGCGGCCGCGGCATCGGTGTGGCGTACGGCGCGCGCGGTCGGCACCCCCGCGCGCACCATGAGCTCCTTGGCGAACGCCTTCGATGTCTCGATCTCGGCGGCTGCGCGCGTCGGACCAAAAATCGGTAGCGAGGCGTCGCGGAAGCGGTCCACGATTCCGCCCGCGAGCGCCCCTTCCGGCCCGACGACGGTGAGGTCGGGGCGCTCCGCCATGGCGAGCGCGAGCAATGCGCCGGCGTCGGACGGATCGGCCTTCACGCACCGCCCCAGCTCGGCGATTCCCGGGTTCCCCGGCGCGGCGATCAACTCGAGCGACTCGTCATCGCGGGTCAGCTTCCACGCGAGCGCGTGCTCACGTCCCCCGCTGCCGACGAGCAGAATCTTCATTTCGGACGGCCGCGAACCGCCTGCGTGAAGGCTTCTCTCGCCCGGTTCAACACGTCGCCCACCTGGTCCATCGCCTGTCGCGCCTGCTGCTCGTAATAGCTTCCCGCTTCGGCGTAGTCCTGGCGGAGGGGGCGCTCGGGCTCGGAGCCGCGGCGCGGGTAGTCGCCGTCGAGAATGCGCTGGTACTCGCCGGACCGCACCCACCGATGGAGCTCGGCTGCCCGCACGGTGTGAAACGGGTGGGTTTGAAAGGCGACGTTCAGGAACTTGAAGACGCTGTCGATCGCGGTGCCGCCGGTCTCGTACTCCTCGGCCTGGAGGAGGAACTCGTCGAGATCGATATCGTCGTCGTCGAGCCCAACGTCGCCGCCGATCGCCGCCCGCGGCTTCCCGCCGGCCAGCTTGAGCTCGGCCATCATGGCGGCGGTCGGATCCTGCCCTGACAGGAGTCCGGCGCGGTCGCACGACAGCTCGCTCTTGCGGTACCACTCGAACAGCGCGAGCTCGATCGGAAGGAGCGCCATCCCGGCGAGGAAGGGAAGATTCCGCAGCCCGATCGTGAGGAGGATGAGCGCCATGGTGGTGTACGTCGTGTGGCCGCTCATGATGTGGCCGAGCTCGTGTCCGAGGATCGTGCGCTGTTCCTCACGCTCGAGGAGGCCGAGAAGCCCCGAGTTGACGACGATGAACGGGCGCTCGAAGCCGACGGCCATCGCGTTGACCGTGGGCGTCTGCGTCACGTACAGCTCGTTCCCCGCGGGCCAGTCCATCGTCTCGAGGACTTCGCCGTAAAGCGCGTAGAGCTTCGGTCGCTGGCGCGGCCCCACGCGGACGGCGTTGCCGGCGAACAGGTGCCGGATACCGCGCTCGCCGAAGAACGACGCGATCTTGCGCACGACCTCATCGAAACCGGGAATCGCGCGGAGCGTCTGGAGGGCCGCTCGGTCAGCGGGATGTTCCCACGCGGTCGGGGAGATCTGGGTGAGGATCTTACGGTCGGCCATTCTTTACCTCGCGGTAGGAACGAGGAATGAGGAGCGGGGAATGAGGAATCGTGTCCTCACTCCCCCTCCGCATCCCTCATTCGTTCTGGAATGCAGTCTCGAGATCCCCGATCAGATCCTTCACATCCTCGACACCACACGACAGCCGGATCAAGCCTTCGGTGATCCCCAGCGCGGCGCGCCGATCGGGAGGCACCGAGGCGTGTGTCATCGAGGCGGGGTGACTGATGAGACTCTCGACTCCTCCTAACGATTCCGCGAGCGAAAAGATTCGCGTTCCCTCCAGGACACGCGCGGCGCGCTCCTTCGTCCCCATCTCCACCGAGATCATCCCACCGAAGCCGCACATCTGGCGGCGCGCCAGCTCGTGCTGTGGGTGCGATGGGAGGCCCGGATAAATCACGCGCTCGGCGCCGAGGCGATTGGCCAGCCACGCCGC
The DNA here is from genome assembly GCA_035650335.1 of Gemmatimonadaceae bacterium. Taxonomy (GTDB): domain Bacteria; phylum Gemmatimonadota; class Gemmatimonadetes; order Gemmatimonadales; family Gemmatimonadaceae; genus JAICNG01. Next base: position 7,421 of record DASRHU010000139.1, read on the forward strand.
GATCTGGCGGCCGTTCTGGTCGTGCGCCGCCACGCGAAGGTGCAGCGTCTTGGTGCCGCGAAGCGCCAGCCAGCAATCGAACGGTCCGGGCACGGCGCCGGCGGCGTTTTGAATGAATTGAAGGCGGGCGGCGAGGTCATCGTCGTTCACGAGAGCGATGCCGCCGATCATGTCGCTGTGGCCGTTGAGGTACTTCGTCGTCGAATGGAAGACGATGTCGGCGCCGTGCGAGAACGGCCGCTGAAGGACGGGAGTGGCGAACGTATTGTCGACGATGAGCAGCGCGCCAGCCCGGTGCGCGATGCCGGCCGCCGCGTCGATGTCGGTGAGACGCATGAGAGGGTTCGTCGGCGTCTCGGCGAGCACGGCGACCGTTCGCTTTTTGCACGCATCCTCGATACGATTCGGATCCCTCGTATCGACGTACGTGAACTCGAGACCGAAGTTTTGCAGGAGTCGGTCGAAGAGTCTGAACGTCCCACCGTAGACATTCTCTCCGCAGACGATGTGGTCGCCCGCCTTGAACAGCTTCATCAGCGAGTCCACGCACGCGGTGCCGCTGGCGAACGCGAAGCCGTGGCGCGCCCCCTCGAGCGCGGCGACGTTACGCTCGAGCGCCTCGCGGGTGGGGTTGCGGCTGCGAGCGTACTCGTAGCCCTTGTGTCTTCCCAGGCCATCCTGCACATACGTGGACGTCAGGTAGACGGGCGTCATGATGGCGCCGGCCAGTGGCTCGGGGCGTTGACCGGCGTGTATCGCGCGCGTGCCGAGGCCGGCGGCGAGATCGTCTTCGAACACCTTGGTCATCGGATATGTCCTACGGTGGGTTCGCCCAAGATAACCGACCCGCAGCAGCACGGGGAGGCGCGATGACGCGCGAGCCGCTTCACGACGTTACCGCGCTGACGGCGACGACGAGCCAGGAGCGCCACGTCCATCAGGAGCGGCGATGCCTGGTCGTCGACGATGAGCCGCGCCTTCGGCAGGCCCTCGTGCGCCTCATGCAAATCGACGGCTTCACGTGCTTCGAGTGCGGCTCAGGCGTCGAAGCGCTGGAGATACTGGCGCGTGAGCCCGTGATCCTCGTGCTCACCGACCTGCGCATGCCGAAGATGGACGGCGCGACGCTTTTGCGCGAAGTACGAGAGCGGTATCCCGACACGGCGGTCATCATGATCACCGCGGTCGCCGAGGTTGAAGTCGCCGTCGAATGCCTCGGGCGCGGCGCGATGGACTACATCAGCAAGCCCTTCGTGCTCGAGGAAGTGCGTGCGCGGGTGAAGCAGGCGCTGGAAAAGCGGCGTCTCCTCCTCGAGAACCGGGAATATCATCAGTCGCTCGAAGCGCGCGTTCGCGCACAGGCGCGCCGCCTCGAGGAGCTGTTCATCGCGAGCATTCAGTCGCTCGCCGACGCGCTCGAGCTCAAGGATCCATCGACACGTGGGCACTCGGTGCGCGTGAGTCACTACGCCGGCCTCATCGCGCGCGAGCTCGGAATCGAAGGCGACACCGTCCGGCAGCTCGAGCTCGGCGGGCACCTGCACGACATCGGCAAGATCGGCGTGCGCGAGGCGGTGCTCAACAAGCCGGGGAAGCTCACCTCGGACGAGTACGCGCACATCATGACGCATCCGGTGCTCGGGTGGCGAATCCTGCTGCCTCTCCTCAGCGATTCGCCGGTCGCGCTCAACGTCGTGCGCTCGCATCACGAACGGATGGACGGACGCGGTGTGCCCGATGGCATCGGGGGCGACGCGATTCCGCGCGAGGCGCGAATCGCGTGCGTCGCCGATGCGTTCGACGCGATGATGAGCGGCCGTCCATACCGCAAGGCGCAGCTCGGCATCGAGGAGGCGCTCGGTGAGCTGACGCGTCACGCGGGGACGCAGTTCGACCCGCAGGTGGTGAACGCGTTGGTGGCGGTGGTGCGGCGCGGCGACATTACCGTGTCGACGGCGCGGCACTCAATCGCGCAGCTGGTGAAGACCTAGCTAGGGGTCAGGAGTCAGGAGTCAGGAGTCAGGGGGTGTCAGGGTGTGGGTTACAGGGGAGAACGACCCGGCCCCTGGTCCCTCGGTGCCGTTCTCTCCTGGCACCTTCAACCCGACACCCCCTGATTCCTGACTCCTGACTCCTGACCCCTAATCACAAATCAAACCGTGACATCGCGCCCTTGAGACGCGACGCGATGCTCGCCAGATGCTGGCTCGACTCCGTCACGTGCATCATCGACGAGGTCTGCTCCTCCACCACGGCGCTGACCTCCTCGGAGGTCGAGGCGTTTTGCTCGGCGACCGAGGAGATCGCTTCGATCTCGCGG
>DASRHU010000140.1:0-17722 GCA_035650335.1 Gemmatimonadaceae bacterium
ACTTGCGCGGGCACCTTGTACGGCGCCAGCCGCTCCCGACAAAAGCTCCTCAGCTCGTCAGGCGATGGTGTGGCGCCCGCGCGCGGGACGACCCACGCCTTGGGCACCTCGCCTCTCGTCGCGTCCGGTACGCTGGCCACCGCGGCCTCCAGCACCGCCGGATGTGTGGACAGCACCTCCTCGATCTCGCGCGGCCAGACCTGATACCCGCTCACCTTGATCAGGTCTTTCTTCCGGTCAACGATGAAGACGTATCCGTCCGGGTCGAGGTAGCCGAGGTCGCCGGTGAAGAGCCATGTCTCGCCGTTCGGCTGGGTTCGCAGGACGAGCTTCGTCTCATCGTCGTTGTTCCAGTATCCGCGCATGCGCTGCGGCGCGCGGATGATGATCTCGCCAACGTCGCCCGGCGGCACGTCGGCCATCCCATCCTCCGGATCGACGATCCGCACGTCCACGTCGGGAAGCGGCATCCCGATCGATCCCACCTTGTTCACCCCGCGCACCGGGTTGGCGATCGTCGCCATCTGCGCCTCGGTGAGCGAATAGCCTTCGATGAGGCGGCCACCGGTCAGCTCCTGGTAACGGCGGATCGTTTCCGACATGAGTGGAGCGCCGCCGGAAAAACAGACCTTGACCGATGCGAAGCTCACCTTCCCCGCGAGAACCGACGAGTGATTCAGCATCGCGTTGAGAAGCGCCGGCACGGTGCAGAAAAAGCTCGGCTTCTCGTCGCCGATCGCGTGCAGAAGCCCCTTGATGTCGCGCGGGTTGGCGACGAGCAGCATGGGCATTCGCGCAACCACGGAGAGGCTTTGTACGCCAATCAGCCCGTACACGTGGAAGAGCGGCAGCGGCACCATCAACACATCGTGACCTTCCACGAGAGCGCTGCGCAGCCACGCGGACAACTGCAACCCGGCGACCACCATGTTGTGATGCGAGCCGACGACGCCCTTCGGAATGCCGGTGGTCCCACCGCTGGGCAGAATCGTCGCGTCGTGCTCGGGCCGAACGTGCCGCGGCGTGCGCCGAGCGGGATCGCGCCGCAGCAGCTCGGCGAACGCCAGATCGCCGTCTCGCAGGGCCACGCGGTCGCCCTCCTCTTTTTCCTTGAAGGCGGTGAACAGCAGCCGCGTGAGTGGCTTCAGGTACTCCTTGATGTTGGTGGCGATGACCGTCTCCACCGCCGTCCGCGGCTGATACGCTTTCACCCGCTCGTAGTACCGCGTGAGCACGACGACCACCTTCGCGCCTGACGAGGCGAGCAGCGTCGAGAGCTCCTGCTCCGTGTACACCGGATTGAGCGGCGCCACGATGGCACCGAGCTTCCACGCGCCAAATTCGGCGATGAGAAACTGGGGACAGTTCGGGAGGATCAAGGCGACGCGATCGCCGGTGGCGACACCGAGGTCGCTCAGCGCCGCCGCGAACGCGTCACTCAGGCGATCGAGCTCCGCCCAGGAAACGCGGGCCCCCTCGAACAGCAGCGCCGGGTCGTCGCCGTGCCGACGCGCATGATCCGCCAGATAGTCGAGCAGGGTGCGCTGGGGATACGGTGCAAGGGTGTGCGGGACGTCGGCGTCGTAGCGCGCGAGCCATGGGCGCATTGGGAGCGTCAAGAGGGGTGGAAGTCCGGGCGTCGGGCTACGGCCCACCATTTCTAACACCTTCCGGGCGCCCAGGCGACAGGGGCGGCATCAGCCGTGGGGGCCAAGTTTGCCGACGGGCTCCCCACGCGTCTTTTCTCTAGCGAGCCCGGCGTTCCCGCCGCTCGTGAGCTGCTGCCACCCACGCTGCCGTCACACCGCCACCCCACCGTCGCATGCGATACCTTCTTCTCGTCACCGCCGCCGCCGCAGTGTTAGGCGGGATTTCCGGATGCTGGTCGTCCGACGAAGGCGGACCAGCGTACTTGCAGACGCGCGCCGCTGCCGGAAAGCCTCCGATGCTCGACAGCGTGACGCACATCCAGGTCATACCGCCCCCTGTGAAAACCGACGCCGGTGTAACGGTCGACGCTCGAACGGTGACCGATCCCGATTCGATCGCCGCCATCGTGACCTTCGTGACGCACCGGGCTCCCTCCTGGAAGTCGAAGCGCGGGCTGCGCGAGACGCCGCGCGGATCGCTCATTCTCGATTTCTATACCGGCCCCGCGCTCGTGGCCACGCTGGTCGATCGGGGGCGGAACATCTCGCTGCAGGGACATCGCGTCGGACTCATCCAGAAGCTCTCGAAGCAGGACAAGTCGACGCTGGCGGCGCTCGTAGGGATGCCCACCGAGCCCTGACCGCGCGCCAGCAACGTTCCCGCGAGACGGGGACGGTGTAATCTTCCACCCGTCTCCGCGCGAGTCAGACCGTGCGTCGTCTTCCGTCCGTCGATGTCGTAGTGGATGCCTCCGCGATCGTGCGCCGGGATTCGGGCGCGATCGCCGGTCCCATCTGGCTGCGCGACGGTGATCCCGACGTTCAGGCTGATTTTCCGGAGGTCGGTTGGCTCGACCTCCCATTGCCTCTGCTGGCGTCCTGGGTGTCCGAGCTGAGCCGTTTGATGCGCACGGTCCCTTCATCAGGCGCAGAGGCCGCGTGTCGATTCTTCGACGGCCCGTATTATTTCACGGTGCGAGTCGACAGCTCCGGCGGGTGGCTGGTGCGTTGCTTCGAGGTGAGAGAGGCCGGCGCCCGCACCACCGATCCACCGGTGCACGAATGGAAGACCGGTGGCGCCGCATTTCTCGCGAGCGCCGTGCGCGCGAGTCGCGCGATCCTCGCACAGTGCGATGCGCGCGGATGGTGGAGCCGCGACACCGAGACGCTGCGTCGTTGCCTCGAGTCCGGCCGCTCCTCGTGACGGAACAACTCCCGGCCGCGGGTCGTTAGGTCCGCATGGCTCGAGCCCCGGACATCCACGCCAGCGGGACGATATCCATCCGGTTCGCGACCGTCGAGGACGTTCCGCTCATCCTGACGCTCATCCGCGGACTCGCCGAATACGAGCGATTGGCCAGCGAGGCGGTCGTCACGGGGGACGGACTGCGGAAGTCGCTGTTCGGCGAGCGTCCCCAGGCGGAGGTGATCATCGCCGAGCTCGGCGGTCAGCCGGCGGGATTCGCGCTCTTCTTTCACAACTTCTCGACCTTCCTCGGAAAGCACGGACTCTACCTCGAGGATCTGTTCGTGCTCCCCGAGTTCCGTGGGCATGGCATCGGACGCGCGCTCATGGCGCGCCTGGCTCGCATTGCGGTCGAGCGCGACTGCGGCCGATTCGAGTGGTGGGTGCTCGACTGGAACGAGCCGGCGATTGGCTTCTACGAAAGCCTGGGCGCGCGGCCGATGAGCGATTGGACCGTCTACCGGCTCACGGGCGAGCCGCTGGCGCGCCTCGCCGAGGAGTGGACGCCCTGAGGGCCGACGGGCTCGGCGATTCCCCCGGGGCGGTACGGCGGCCATCTTGTAGGTGTGAACATTCGCTTCATCACGTTCGGCTCAGACCGGGTGTCGCGCGGACAGAAGATCGCGTTGGCGGCCGCCGCCATCGCCATTGGGGGCGTCTTCCTCGCGCTCGGCATTGCGTTGCTCGCCACGCTTGCCGTAGCGGGAGCGGTGATTGCCGGCGGGATGGCGATCGCCCGCGTCCTGCGTGGCGGCACGCCGACGGCGATGCGAGAGCCACCGCTCGACCCATCGATGGAAGTGTTTCCACGTGACTCCAGTGAGGCGCGGCGCCTCGAAGGGCAATCGAAGGCGCGCTGACGTCGCGGCACCGTCGACGTATGCGCGAGTCTACGCGGTCATTCGTCGCATCCCCGCCGGCCGCGTCGCGACGTATGGCCAGGTTGCCCGCCTGGCGGGGCTCGGCGATCATGCACGGATGGTTGGATATGCACTGGCCGCGCTTCCGAGTGGAACGACCGTGCCGTGGCATCGAGTCATCAACGCGCGCGGAAGCGTCAGTGTGCGCCGTTCGGGGGAGTCGTTGAGCCAGCGGATACGACTCGAGCGCGAGGGCGTACGGTTCGATGCCCGGGGCCGAACGTCGTTTGTCCTGCACGGCTGGCGGCCGCGGAGCGCGCGTTCTCGCTGACGCGTCCTAACGGTTGTCCCGTCCGTTGCCCGATCTCGTTCGTCGCGCTATGCTAGCGTTGCGACCCTTCCTTCCTGGAGCTTCCATGCGCTCGTCCCGCCTCGCCGTTCTCCTCCTGCTCGTCGCCACGGTCGCGTGCGCTTCCACGTCCGGCGACCCCGGCCGCGCGACCGCGCGTCGCGACGCGCGCCTCCTCGGCGCCGAAGAGCTGAGAGGATCCTCGGCCTCGAACCTGTATGACGCCATCCGATCGTTCCGCCCCGAGTGGCTGATCAAGCGCGGACAAACCAGCATCAATCTCGAGGGCGACATCGTGGTCTACGTGGACAACGTCGCGCTCGGTGGACCAGAGTCGCTCAGAACGATCGACATTCAGAGCGTGCAGAGCGCGCGCTTTCTGAACGCGAGCGAGGCGCAGATGCGCTTCGGCGTCGGCCACATGCACGGCGCGATCGTGGTGGTGACGCGAACATCCTAAGGTGTCGAGGGTGTCGAGGGTGTCGAGGTGAAGTCCTTGATCACCTCACCTTGATCCCTCCATACCTCGACCCCCTCGACATCCTCAGTTACTGGGGCGGAATCAACAACGTCACGACGTCCCCGTCCCTGACGGAGATCTCCTCGCTGACGGGCGTGCGGTTGCCGCCGATCGGATCAGCGAGAAAGCGCAGGATGCCAGCGCCCTCGATCAATCCCGGGGGAATCGGAATGGTCTCCGTCGACAGCGCATTCACGAGGCCGAGGCGCCGGCGCTCGGATCCGCGGATCACATAGACCGTCATGTCGAGCATGCTGCGGTTCTCGACGCGGACGAAGGCCTCCGACCGCTGGGGGATCGCACCCCGGTTCGGCGACGATGAGCGGCATCCGGCTGCCACCACCAGGACGATCATCGCTGCCGCGAACGCCGCGGCGCGAGTCTGAGCTCGAAACACGTGAGGCTCCTTGAGAAGAACGGGGTTACCTGGCAAAGATGCGCGCGTGGCGGCGCCGGCGCCATGCTCCGAACGCCTAACGGCTTCCAGGAGGCGGCTCGATCGGCCCGCCCGGTCGTCGCGTCAGTGCAAGTACGGTAACACCGTGCAAGTACGGTAACATCTGTCGTCGCAACGCTCCGGCCGGCTGATGTTCCCGTTTCGTGAAAATGCATTACGAAGCTAGCATGACGAGCGATGCGGGGTTACATTCTCGCTGTTCGCGGCAGTTAGGCACCCGTGACAGTCACGGGCCGCCACTTGACCACCGAAGCGCGAGCGACGCAGTTCGCGCCGGACGAGGTGATGACATGGGAAAGAATGGACTGAGAAGCCCAGGCCCCGGTATCAGCCGGATCGACCAGGATTCAACCCGAACCCACGGCTACTTCGTTCGAGTGGGCTACCGGCTCACTGACAAAGGCTGGCGCCCCAAGTTCTCCGCGTTCTTCGGCGATGCATCGCACAAGGGAGCGGCAGGTGCGCTCCGGGCCGCCAAGGCGTGGCACAAGGAGATGTCCGGTTCCTCCGGTAAGGCCAAGCGCGATGGCAAGGGCAGGCCCAAGGCCAAGTCGACACGAAAGAAGGCAACCGCCCGGCGGCGCACCGCGCGTCGTTGAGCGCGTGGCGTTCGGCTTTGTACGGGACATAGACATACCCTATCGTCAGCGGCGTCCTCTCTGGACGCCGCTGACGTTTTCCCCGGGAGATTCCATGGCAACCGCACTGGATCCACGATATCCGATCGGCCGGTTCGAGTGGAAAGGAGGCGAGGCCACGTCGAGCGAGCGCCTCGAACGCATCCAGCAGATCGCGGCATGCCCGTCGGGGTTGCGCGCAGCCGTGAGAGGGCTGGACGACAAACAGCTCGATACGCCGTATCGCGCGGGCGGGTGGACGGTGAGACAGGTGGTGCACCACGTCCCGGACAGCCACATGAACGCGTACGTGCGATTCAAGCTCGGGCTCACCGAGGACTCCCCGACGATCAAACCCTACGAGGAAGATCGGTGGGCGCAGCTTCCCGATTCGCGGAGCGCGCCGATCGAGGGTTCACTCGATCTGCTCGAGCATCTCCACGCCCGGTGGGTCACCGTGCTTCGCGCGATGCGGGACACCGATTTCTCGCGGACGATCAAGCATCCGGAAAGCGGGCTTCAACCGCTCGATCGCATGCTCGCGCTCTACGCCTGGCACGGCAAGCATCACATCGCTCATGTGACATCGCTCCGCCAGCAAAACGGGTGGTAACGGTGCGGACCGGACGTTAGGTTCGGTTCATCATTCGATGACGACCGTGCCAGAGCGACGGCCCCGGTCGTCCTTCTGACGTACCTCCCACCGTTTTACCATCCATCGGCGCTGTCCTGGCCGCCTGGACGCGCGCCCCCATCGCTGGAGTAGTTGCGCATGTCACATCGTCTCACTGGCGCCGCCGCGCTTGTGCTCGGTGTCGCCCTCGCCGCCGCGACGCCGCTGGCCGCGCAGCAGGCCGCCGACTCGGGCTCCGACCCTCACGTCATGGCCGCGGTCGTCGTCAACGGCTCACGGAATCACACCCGCCGCCCATCGGCCGCCGAGAACGCGCGGCTCGAGCGTGACCTCGCCCGGTACGACGCGCGCATCGTCGCGCTCGAGCTCCACCTCGACAGCCTGAAGACGAAGGCCGAGCTGCTGGAACGTGGGCGTGCCTCGCTCGAGGCCGCGGCCGCGGAAACCCGTCACCGTCGCCTGGAGTTGGAGCAGCGCCTCCGCGAGCTCGAGTCCGGCCGGTCGCCATAGCCGGCGCGCTTTCGGGATCTCGACGGCTCGTTCCGAACGTCAAGGCGGGGTGACCGACATCACCCCGCCTGGTTCGTTCGCGGGTCCCACGATTGCGTCTGTATGGGTGGCGATGCACGTTGTCAGTGGACACGGGGAGGCACTCATGAACCATCCTGACGAGAACGCGCGCGACCCGCTGGAGAATCATCCGCTGCGCGACACCCAGGAGTTCGAGAGCGACATTCGCGCTCGTAAGGCAGGCGCGGACCCCAGCCCCGCCGCGGGTGGCGCGGTCGGCGGCGCGGGCGGAGGTCTCGCCGGCGCGGGGCTGGGCACCATTGTCGGGGGTCCGGTCGGCGCGATCGTCGGCGCGATCGCCGGCGCGCTTGGCGGGTGGTGGGCCGGGCGTGCCGCCACCGCGCCGGTGACGCCGGAGGACGAGGCCCGATATCGGCGCCTCTACGAGGCATCCCCGCATCGCGTCGCCAATCGCTCATTCGACGAGGTCCGCCCCTTCTACCACCTCGGCCACGTCGCGAGCGAGCACCCCGAATACCGGAAGCGCACGTTCGAGGAGATCGAGGATGACCTGCAGAAGGGGTGGACTGACGACCTGCGCACCCGCTACGGCGATTGGTCGTCGGTGCGACCGTTCGCGCGGGAGGCATATTCGCAGCGCGCCAGCACGGGCGGCGGTTAGGCAGCCGGCGTTCGCAGTCCGGATTCCGAATTCCGCGTTCTACCGATACGTCTCAAAAAAACCGATCCCCATTCCGTCCACGCGGCGTCCCCCGATCACGCCGTGCACGCGTGCCCTGCCCTTCATTTGGATGAAGAACGGAGTCGAGAGCCGCGCGGCCTGAGGATCGCCTCGTTCATCCATTGACAAGCCCGCATCCGAGCCGATGGCATCGTCGATGGTGAGCTCGACGATGACCGTGTCGGCTCCACGCGCGTCGGCCATCGTCGCGCGCGCCGGCACGCGCACGCGACGGCCATTGACGATGATGGTGCGTGCGTCCTCATAGTCGATCCGCGCAGGCCGGTAGAGTCCGACGAACCCCAACGAGTCCACGACGTAGAGAAAGAGCGGTGGTCTCGTCGCCAGCGTGTCCGGAGGATGAACGCGGCCGTAGAGGAATGTCAGCGACCCGGCGCGCGCCGCGCCCCACTCCCACGTAACGCCGCGCCAGACGCCCCAGTTGTGATCGTGATATGCCTGAACGCCAGACACCTGCTCGCAGTCCGCTCTCACGCAGAGCCGGCCGCTGGCCGAGGCGCGCAGTCCGGGCACCGTGTACCCCGAGGTGAAGTCGCCACTCGCCAGCGTGGCCCCCGGGAAAAACGCGCCGGGTACGGGAGTCACGACGAGATCGATCGTCGCGCGCGCGCCATCGGAGCTGGTCGCCGCGCCGACGACACGATACCGGCCGCCGTCGAGCAGCTCGACGCGCGAGTCCCCCATCGTGAGGTCGGGACTCGTCAAGGAGAAGCGCACTCGTGAGGCATCGTGTGTCTTCGTGAATCGCGTCGTCGCCCCGCCCTGCTCGCGGCGCGTGATCGCCACCAGGCCGCCCCAGTCGTCTCCGGTGACATCGCCGCCGACGATGAATGAGATGAACCACCATCGCCGTGCATCCGACGACAGCACATTGAAGTAGTGCCACTCGCCCCAGCTTCGCTTGTCCCGGACATCGCTCGGCGGCAGGTGAAACCGATCGATCTCGGCGTACAGCTCTTCGGGAGTGGGCGCGATCCAGCGACGATCTCCGTCGTCGTCCGCCCACGTGCCGCCTACGAGCTCCGGCGCGGCCGCGACCGCGGCGCTGCGTGAGGGAATCTCGCCAGACGCTCGGGCGGGATACTCTCGCCCGCCAGCGCGAAGATAGAGAAGCTTCCCTTCGATCTGCGGCGCGGCCGCCGCCACCAGGCGCTCGAAGCGTGGCGCGCCGAGCACCTGTCGATAGATGAACCTCGCGTGATCGATCGAGAAAAAGAGTCCGCCGACCCCGCCCGTCTTCATGACCTCGAGGTCGATCCCTTCCGGAAGCACGGTGACATCGCCGCCACCGATGAGCTTCTCCTCGCCGGCCTGTACGACGAGCGCTTCGCCGATCGCGAGGAGCACGATCATCACGCCGACGCCCAGACCGTATCCGAGAAGAAGGAACGCGGATCGCAGCGGGCGATGCATGAGGTGACGAAAGGCGAGGAGCCCGATCATGACGTCGCGCTCCACGGCGGATCTTCGCCGGCGCGGGGCATCTCGAAGCGCACCACATCGCCGTCTTGTGCGGCTTCCCAGACGTCCGCCCAGGGACCGTAGTCGAACCACTTGTAGACCGCTCGCGCGGCAGCTTCGCGCGCTCGCGGATCGTCGGGCGCCAGTGTAATCGCTTTCCCGCGCCGCACGAGGACGGCCTTGGTGCTCGCCAGGTCGAGCGTGCGCCCGGGATCTGCTGCCGGGAAGGTGCGCTCGACCGCCGTCAGCTCCTCGGCCGACAGATGTACCGGCGTCCACGTCGCGCGCGTTCCATTCCGCACCGTCTCGCCCCGCTCGAGCAGCGATCGTACCTGGTCGCATTCCCGTCCGACGAACAGCCACGCGATCAACGTTCGAAGCGGCCAGTGGACGACGCGCTCACCCGTGTCGTCGCGCAGGCGCACCGGGATGTGCATTCCGGTCTCCCGCATCCGATCGTCCACAACGACACCATCGCGCATGTGGACGACTCGCCGCGCGGCGGCGGCAAGCTCTTCATCGTGCGTGACCACGACGACCGTCGCGCCGTCGCGATTGACGCGCGACAGCAGCGCGATGATCTCCGCGCCGGTGCGCGCGTCGAGCTCGCCGGTCGGCTCGTCGGCGAGCAGCAGCGACGGACGGTTCGCCAGCGCCCGCGCGATCGCCACGCGCTGCTGCTCGCCTCCCGAGAGTTGCGCGGGACGGTGGCGCGCACGCTCGGCGATTCCCACGTACGAGAGGAGCTCCAGGCCGCGACGCCGTCGTTCGTCCTTCGCGATGCCAGCCTCGGCCATCGGCAGCTCGACGTTCTCGAGCGCCGAAAGCGCGGGAACCAGATAAAACCGTTGAAAGACGAATCCGACCTCGTGCAGGCGGAATCGGGTCGCCTCGCGATCGCTCAGCGAGGAGACGTCGCGCTCCTTCACCAGGACGCGCCCGGCGGACGGCGCATCGATGGCGCCGAGCAGATTCAGGAGGGTCGATTTCCCACACCCCGATGGTCCGACGATGGCGACCCATTCCCCCGCCTCGATCGTGAGATCGACGCCGCGCACGGCGTGCACGACATCCTCACCCAGGCGGTAATCCCGCCGTACACCCTCGGTGCGCACGAGCGTCGTCACGCGACCGCCTCCTCACGCAACGTGTGCGCGATCGGGAGCGATGTCGCGCGCCACGACGGGTACACCCCGGCGAGAATTCCCGAGACGATGAGCATGCCGAGCGCGGTCCACGCCGCGCGCGGCTGAAACAGAAAGAAATCGATCGCACGCGGGAGTCCCGGAAAGGCGGCGAGAATTCCATTGAGCCATCGCGCGGTCACGAGGCCCAGCCCAAGGCCCAGCCCCGCGCCAACCAGCGAGATCACGAGACTTTCCACGAGGATCTGCTGCACGACGTGCGAGCGTGACACGCCGATCGCGCGCTGCACCGCGATCTCGCCGATGCGCTGATTGACCGATACCGTGACCAGCGTGGTGACCAGCAGGAACCCCACGATCAGGCTGACGCCGCCGAGGATCAGCGCCATCTGCCGGAAGTAGGCGAGCCGCTCATCCACGCGAGCGAGCGCCTCACGAGTGGAGATCGCATCAACGCGAGGGACAGCCTGCTCGATCCAGCGCTGCACGCTGTCGGCGACCGCGGATTCGCGCACGGCGACCATGAACAGCGAAGCGCGATCCGTCCGCTCGGGGCCACCCATCGCCTGAAGGGTCGCGAGACGCATCGCCACGGCGGACTGGCCGCGGGAGAGATAGATGAAGCGCGCCTCTCCGGCGAGCACCATGCGCCGTTGACCACCGAACGATCGCAGCTGCGGGCTGTAGCCAGTGGCGAGCGTGATCGTGTCACCGATCCGCGCACCGGTGACGCGAAAGAACTCGTCATTCGCCACGAAGGCGTCGCCGGCGAGAGCGTCTTCCCCACGTTCGACCTCGTAGTCGCCCTGCACCTCGGCGTTCACCCCGATGGCGAAGGCGGTGGTGCGCGGGGCGCCGGCGACGACGTGCACCGTTGCCCCGAGCACGGGGCTGACGGTGGCGATGTCGGGATGTCGCGACAGCGTGTCGACGATCGCCGACGCGCCCGCGATCGTGGCCTCGGTATCGAACGGAAGCGTGCCGCGCGGCGCGAGCCGGATGGAGAAGCCGCGGCTTTCCAGCAGCGTACCGAAGGACTCGCGCATCCCACTCGACAACATCACCATGTCGAGCAGCATGGCCGCGGCGACCGCGACGCCGAGGACGGCGAGGACGGTGCGGGTGCGGTGGCGCACCAGCGAGGCGACGGCGAGATGGAAGCGCACGTTCAGCGTCCGAGGAGCGCGAGCGGGCGCGCTCGGACGAGGCGAAGCGCCGCGACCGAACCGGCGACGACGCCGAGCACGATCGACAGCCCCGCGGCCAGCACGACGATGTCAGGCGTCACGATCGAGAATCGCAGCGGCGTGCGATAGTGCGCCTGGTAGTAGCCGTTCACCGCCGCGGATGCCAGCGCCCCGATCCCGGTGCCGACGACGCTGCCGACGAGCGCGATGAACGCCGCTTCGAGCACCACCGCGCCGTGGACGGTGCGACGGGAGATCCCGAGCAGGCGAAGCGCCGCCACATCGCGGCGACGCTCATCCACCTTCAGCACGAGGATGCAGAGCAGGAAGATAGCGCTCGCCACGATCGTGATGACCCCGATCGCGCGATGGAACCGGCTCACCACGCGGAAGGTCTGGGACGTCTCGACGGCAACGTCGCGGGACCGGTGCGCACGGAAACCGAATGCCGCATCATTGATATCGTCGATTGCCCGCTCGGCCGCTTCCCGGCCGCGTGTTTGCACGGCGAAGCGATCGACACGGTCGCCGTACCCGAGCAACCGTTGCAGGTGATCGAGGTGGAGACGCACGCGGTACTCACCGCGCGCGATCTCGCTGGGATCCGCGCGTCGCGCGACGATGGCGCCGATGGTGACCGTGTCCCCGGGCGCACCGGGTTCCGCGGCCACGACGACGCGATCGCCCACACGCAATCCCGCGTCGGCGGCGAGCCGTTCGTCGATCGCGATGGTGCGCGGCGTGCCCTGAATGACGAGCGCGAAGACGAGAGAGAGAATGGTCGCCATTGATCGAGGAAATATGCCCGAACGCGCCGCATGACGTCAGCCGTCGTAGTCGATACGGATACCGGCATCGATGATGCCGTCGCCCTCGCGCTCGCCGCACGCCTGCCAGCGCTCGACGTCGTCGCCGTCACGACCTGTCACGGCAATACGGATGTCGCCCGCGCGACGCGCAACGCCCGCGAGGTGGCGCGGCGCGTTGGCCTGGCTTCGCCAATCACCGCCGGGGCCGCGGCGCCGCTCCGTCGCGCCGCGCATCCGGCGCGTGAAACGCACGGGGACGAAGGGCTGGGGCACTGGATCCCCGACAACGCCGCGCATCCGGAGGGCGATCACGCCGCCGCCGTGATCGCCGAGGCCGCTCTCGCGCACCACCGCGTCACGCTCATCTGCCTCGGCCCGCTCACGAATCTGGCGCGCGCACTCATGGAGTTCGATCACGTCGCCCCTTCCCTCGGTCCGGTCTTCATCATGGGCGGCACGATCGCTGTGCGGGGCACGCAGACACGATGGAGCGAGTTCAATTGGTGGGGCGATCCCGAGGCGGTGGAGGTCGTGTTGACCGCCGGGCTCGACATCCGCCTCGTCCCGCTGGACGTCACTCGTCGGATTGTTTTCCCGGGCGACGCCGTGCGCGCGCTTCGCGAAGCCGGGGAAACCGACGAAGACGCCCGATTCTGGGGAGACGCGCTCGGCTTCTACATGGATTTCCACAAGGGCTACGAGGGGCTCGATGGCTGCGTCATCAACGATCCGCTCGCGGTCGCGCTCGCGGCCGATGCATCGCTCGCGAGCTGGCGCGAGATGCGCATCGGCGTGTCGGTGAGTGACGACGAGCGACGTGGGGCCATCATCCTCGATGACGACGCCGGAGCGTCGGCTCGCGTCGCGACATCCGTGCGGGCCGCCGACGTGCTCGACATGATCACGCGACAGGTCTTCGCACCATGGCTCTCCATCGATCTCGTGAGGCAGGGCGCGATGGCGGGTGAGCGTTGGCTCGCGGAGAATCCGCAGTGAAGCGTGTCGTCGTCATCGGCGGTGGAGAGATCGGCGCGGGGTGGGCGGCCCTCTTCAACGCGCACGGTGCCGACGTCGCCGTCGTCGATGTCGTGACCGCCGCGCTTCCCCGCGTGCAGGCCGCGTCGCGCGAGGTGATGGCCCTCGGCGTGGGACACGGGCGACCGGGCGCGTTGACGGTCACGCGCGATCTCGACCCTGCCCTCGCGACGGCGGAATGGATTCAGGAGGCCGCGCCGGAAGCGCTCGAGCTCAAGCAGTCACTGCTGGCGCGTGTCGAGAAGACCGCTCCACCCGGGGCGGTCATCGCGTCGAGCACCTCCTCACTCACGCGGGCTCAGGTCGCGGAGAAGATGCGTCAGCCGTCCCGGCTCGTGATCGTGCATCCGCTCCATCCGGTCTACGCTGTGCCGATCGTCGAGGTGAACGCCGATGCAGCGCTGCCAGCCGCCGAGGTCGAGCGCATACTCGAAGTGCTTCGATCGCTGGGGCGTGAGCCGGTGCTGGTGAAGGGAGACCTGCCCGGGCTCGTCTCGAACCGTCTCACGGCGGCGCTGCTTCGGGAGTCGCTCGATCTCATCGCTCGAGGCGTCGTCACCGCGGCCGACCTCGACCGCATCGTCGCGCGTGGCATCGCGACTGGCTGGGTGGTGCGTGGGCCACTGGCGACCGAGATCGCGGGGGCCGCACTCGCTCGAGCGGAGGAGCTTCCGGCCGCGCTCGAGACGGCGCTCGCGTCGCTCTGGCCGACGCTGGCCTCGTGGAATGCCCTCGACGACGAAGCGCGAGCGGCCGTGGAGCGGAGTCTCCGCCAGTCGTTAGGGCGGATGCAAAAAGCCCACGCAGCTGGCGAGAGCACGTGGGCAAAAACACTGTCGCGCGTCGCCCGCGCCGCGGAAGTCGACTAGCCGGCCCGTTCCCTGGCGACCCAGGCCGCTGTCTCCTTCAGTTCCTCCCGCGACTCGCCGAGTGTGTACGAAGGCTCGCCGAACCGACTGACTCCGCGACCAATGAGCAGTCCACCCAATGCGAGCTCCATGACACCAGTAACAAGGGCGCCGACCCAGTAGTTCCCATTCGCCATGCGCCCGATGAGCGACACGAGCGTGATCGTCAGGGCGACCAGCGCGATCACGCCGATACCGAACGCCATCGACAACCAGAGGGCACCTCGTGCTCCGGATCGAATGCTTTCCTTGACCTCCAGCTTCCCGAGCAGGATCTCGTCGTGAACCAACCGCTTCGAGTCTGTCGCGAGCTGGCCTACCAGGTCACTGATCCCGGTGTCCGGGTCGATGTGGACGGGGTGCGCAGCCAATGTCTCTCCCTCCGTGTTTCACGCCCGTGCGCTCGGGGAGATTCGAGGGCAAAAGCAGGGCCAAGACGGTCGAGGACGATCGAAGACGGTCGAGGACGATCGACGGGCGCACAGGAACACGATCATGGGCCCGTCGATCGTCCTCGGTCGCCTTCGATCGCCGTCGATCGTCCTCAGCCTTTCTCCACTTGCACCACGCTCGCCAGCGCCGGCCCCACCTGATGCTGCGCCTCGCCGACTCGCAGCGTGATCGGGCCGCCGAAGGGCGCCTGCGAGAGGACTTCCACGATCGCGCCCGGGACAAGGCCGAGCTCGCCGAGATATCGCAGCCGCGGCGCGTCGTCGTCGCTCACCCTGACGACGTGGCCGGAAGCGCCCGCGGGCAGGTCAGCAAGCGACATCAGGGATCGCTCCTCGATCTCACCTTCGCGCGTCGGGATCGGCGCCCCGTGGGGGTCCACCGACGGCTCCCCGATCGCCGCCGCCATCCGATCGATCAGGTCCTCCGACGCGGCGTGCTCGAGTCGCTCGGCCTCGTCGTGCACGCGATCCCACGGGTAGCCGAGCGCTTGCGTCAGGTATGCCTCGATGATGCGATGGCGCCGGAGCATGCGGAGCGCGATGCGCCGCCCTTCATCGGTGAGGCGAACGCCACGATACCGCTCGTGCGCGAGCAGCCCCTGTTCGGCGAGTCGCCGCACCATCCCGCTCACCGACGCCGGCGCGATCGCCAGCCGCTGCGCGATGTCGTTCGTCGCCGCGGCCCCTGACAAGCGCTCGATCTCGTAGATGACCTTGAGGTAGTCCTCGACCGGAGCGGTCACCTCGTCCGGATTACGCGTCGTCATCATCATCACTGCCGGACCCACCCCGAGATGGTCTGGAGAAGGAGCCACGCGTTGAGTGAGGCGATCGCCGCGGCGACGATCCACGCCAGCGCGCTGAGCCACCGCTGGTTGACGAACTCCCCCATCTTAAAACGATCGGAGGTGAATCGCACCAGCGGGATGACGGCGAACGAAAGCTGGAGGCTCAACACCACCTGACTCAGAATCAGGAGTCGCGCCGTTCCGCTCTCGCCGTAGAGGACCGCGACGATCGCCGCCGGGGTGATCGCCAGCGCTCGCGTGATGAGTCGGCGAAGCCAGCGCGGCAGCGTAATGTCGAGAAAGCCTTCCATGACGATCTGCCCCGCGAGCGTGCCGGTGATCGTCGAGTTCTGGCCGGACGCGAGCAACGCGAGCGCGAACACCGTACTCGCCGCGCCCACGCCGAGCAGCGGCGTCAGCAATCGATAGGCATCCTGGATCTCGGCGACCGTGGTGTGACCGGCCCGATGGAACGTCGCGGCCGCGAGCACCAGGATCGCCGCGTTGATGAAAAAGGCGAAGGAGAGCGCGACCGTCGAATCGATGAACGCGAACCGAACCGCCTCGCGCTTCCCCTCGTGCGTCGGCTCGAACCGGCGTGTCTGCACGATTGACGAATGCAGATACAGGTTGTGGGGCATCACCGTGGCGCCGAGGATGCCCATGGCGATGTAGAGCATGCCGGGGTCGCGCAGGATCTGCGCGCGCGGCACCAGCCCGCCGAGCACGGCACCGAAGTCCGGACGCGCGATGAACAGCTCGAAGACGAAGCATCCGGCGATCAGCGCCACGAGGGCGATTACGAATGCCTCGAGCTTGCGAAAGCCCCGGTCCTGGAGATACAGGATGAGCAGGACATCGAGCGCGGTGAGCGCGACACCCCATGCCAGCGGAATCCCAAACAGCAGGTTGAGCGCGATCGCCGCACCGATGACCTCGGCGAGATCGCAGGCGACGATCGCCAGCTCCGCCAGCAGCCAGAGCCCCATGACGGTCGGCGTGGAGTAGGCATCGCGACAGGCTTGCGCGAGATCGCGCCCGGTGACGATGCCGAGCTTCGCGGCGAGCCCCTGAAGGAGCACCGCCATGAAATTCGATCCGAGGATGACGAAGAGCAGCGTGTACCCGTAGGCGGAGCCCCCGGCCAGATCGGTCGCCCAGTTTCCGGGGTCCATGTATCCGACCGCGACGAGGTAGCCCGGGCCCACGAACGCGAGAAAGCGCCGGAGCGGCGCCCGCGATGCGACGGGGATCGAGCGATAGACATCCTCGAGCGATGGGGTCTTTCGGTCGCGCAGCCAGCCGCTGCGCGGCGCACTCTGCTCGGGAAGGTTCGACACGCGCTACGGGGCGAGCGAGAGAAACTGGCGGAGAATGCGCTCGGTGAGCCCCCAGATCGTGTGCGCTCCGTGCTGAAAGCTCATCACCGTCCGCGGACCGCCGGAAAGCTCGAGCACGACCTCACGAGAGATCTCGGGATCGCGCAGCGCGGGAACATCGACCCAGAACCAATCGGCGACCTCGGGACTCGCGACGATCTCCACGTCGGACCTCACGAGTCCGACGAACGGAGTGATGATGAGCGGCGGAAGTACCGGTGTGCGCGGGGCGACCTCGTCGAGGCAACCGATCAGCCGTCCATGGCGATCGATGTCGATCGCGGTCTCCTCCCACGTTTCGCGGATGACGGTCCGCTCGAGCGAGGGGTCGCCCGGCTCGCGGCGCCCACCGGGGAGCGCGACGTGCCCGCTCCACGGATCCCCCTCGTAGGTCGCGCGTTTGATGAGCAGGAGCTGCGGCGTGGGCACTTCGCGGTCCTCGTCGAGCCTGACGAGCAGCGCCACCGCCGCCCGTCGCTCGGATTCCTGCGGCTCGACCAGCGCCGGCTTTCGTGAGCCCACCGCGCGCACGAGTGGCGCTATCTCGGGGTGGTGCGCGATCCGGTCGAGATCGGTCATCGGACGGTCATGCGTCGGGGACGACACTACCCTTCGATCTCCCCTCCCGCATCCACCCACGACTGAATGCCGCCGGCAAGGGAGACGACGTCGCGATATCCCATCTGACGCATGGTGTCGGCGGCGAGGGCGGAGCGATTTCCGCGCGCGCAGTAGACCACGACCTTTCGCTCGCGTGGAACGACTCCCTCGATGCGCCCTTCGAGCACGCCTCTGGCGACGTGCACCGCGCCCGGAAGGTGACCGAGGTTCCATTCGCGATCCTCGCGCACGTCGAGGACCGCGAAGTCGTCCCCGCGCTCGCGCATCTGCATCATCTCGCGGGCGGAGATCTCCGGGATACGGGATTTGGCTTCCTGGATGAGTTGGTGTCC
>DASRHU010000141.1:0-3063 GCA_035650335.1 Gemmatimonadaceae bacterium
ACAGCACACACGACAGCGGAAAACGCCAGCGTCCGAGGGCCTTTCATGTCGACCTCCGCGGCGGTCACGTCACGGTGAAGGTGAAGCGGGTTTACCGGCGGGCCGCCGCGAATGCAAAATGAAGGCCGGGGGAATTGACGAGTGTCATCTTTCCGCCCCCGGCCGCCGGCCCTCAGTTCGCCGCTCCTACCTCCCCCGTGATTCCGTGCGGGATTCGATCGAGGTCTTCGCCTCCTCCGCCAGTCGCGCGGTCAGCTCCCGAAGCTCGGCCTGACGAGCCCGCACGGTCCGCTTGTAAACGGTCCGCGAGCCAACGTAGGCTGCGGCGGCGATCGCCAGCCCCGCTGGCACCGCTATCTCGGCCGCACCCTGAGTCGCGCCCATGATGACGCCTAACGCGGCGCCGCCGAAGCCCCCGCCGAAGCCACCGACGCCACCGCCGAACACGCTTCCCATGAGCTGCCGTAAGCTCTCCGCGACCCGGATCGTCGTACGGCCGCCCCGCGCCTGAACCGCCACATGCACGCGGCGCTTGGGGTCGGATGTGCTCCACGTAAACGACCGTCCCATCGTTCCCGCCACGCCAACGTCCGACAGCGTTCGACGAATGGTGTCGGCGAGCACCGAGAAGTCGTTTTCGGAGATCTCGCCATCGACGGCCACCTCGTACTCGATCGATGACGGCGCGCCCGCCCACGGGGAGGCCGGTTTGACGTTGAGATCGCGGATCTCCATCAGCGGCGCCGGCGCGGTGCGTCGCACTGGGGGTGACGGCGCGGCGGCCCTTCCCGCGAGCCCCCGCTCCGCGAGCGCACGGTCGACGTACTCGGTGGAGATGCCGGCCTCTCGTGCGGCGTCGCGCACGACATCCAGCCGGTACGCCGACGACGGCGAGAGTGGCTCACGCTCGGCCTCACGCTTCGGTGGCGCCATGGGAGTGGCGGTTCCCGTCGCCTGCGCCTGCAGATTCGCCGCACGATCCCAGACGTCGCGCGCTTCGCGATCGGAAAGCAGGACGTCCATGGCTGCGCCGTCCGAATGCGATTGCACAGACTTCGGCTCTGCGCCCGCTTGACTCAGCGCCGCGCGAAGCTCCTCCGCCGACTGGAACCGGTCGCCCGGCTCCTTGGCGAGGCACCGGTCGACGATGTCGGCGAGCGCCTGTGGAACCGAAGGCGCGACGTCGCGAAGGCGCGGTGGTGTCTTCGTGACGTGTGCAACCAGAACCGCCGATGCCGTCTCGCTCTGAAAGGGAAAGCGCGCCGTCAGGGCATGAAAGGCAACGACGCCGAGCGAGTACACGTCGCTACGCGCGTCGACGGCCTCGCCCACGACCTGCTCAGGACTCATGTACTGGGCGGTGCCGAGGAGCAGCCCCGTGGCGGTGAGCGGGGCTGCCTCGATGACGCGTGCGATGCCGAAATCCGTCACCATCGCACGACCAGTCCGGCGATCGATGAGGATGTTCTCGGCCTTCACATCCCGGTGGATGATTCCGTGCCGATGGGCCTCATGCAGCGCGTCGGCGACGTCGTGCAGCACACCCACGACCTCATCGGGTGGGAGCGGCCCCCGCTGCGCCACGCGCTGCGCGAGGGAGTCACCGTCCACGAAACCCATGACGAAGAAAACCCGACCGTCGATCTCGTCGGCTCGGTGAACCGGCACGATGTTCGGGTGGGAGAGGCGCGCGGCCGTGCGCGCCTCGCGCAGAAATCGCTCCCGCACCCGCTCGTCATCGGCGAGGTGCAACGGGAGCGCCTTGATCGCCACGAGGCGATCGAGCTTCAGGTCGCGGGCGAGAAAGACGACGCCCATCCCCCCGCGACCGAGCTCACGCTCCAGGACGTACTGATTCCGGAGCGCGCCCTCGAGATCGACCATTTCGCGCGAGCCTGCGGCCATGGAATCCCCGTAGTGGCGACCGCAGGAATCTACGCGAAACCGCCCGGGGATGTTACGCGTGCAAGCCGGGGCGAGGTGGAATTGCGCGCGCGCGCCGATTCGATAGCTTCCTCACCGGCAACGCTCGTTGCGCGGGCGACACCGTGCCTAACCACTGTCCGGAGACCCATGGGCGGAGCAGAGGCGGCGGCTCATCACGCGATACAGGTCAACGCGCTCAAGGCATCGGGAGTCATCGTCCGGCTCGACGTCGGAGAGTGGCTGAAGATCCTGGAGCGCACGGAGCGTCCCCTGGTGGTGATCGGGCGAGGGGGCGTCTTCAAGAAGCACAACCAGTATCTCACGTCCTACCGGGGCCTCGCGTTCTTCACGACATCACCGGACACGATCGTGCTCCCACCCCGGTGCGAGGTCGTTCGGGCCACCAAGATCTCCATCCCTGACGTGTAGGCGCAGACGCGACCTTGCGCGCGCCCCTCGACACGAGGATGGCGCGCGCGGTCGGTGCGTCGGTAGGGTCGGTCAGTCGCGTCCGCGCCGTCTCCGAGTGGCGGCACCCTTTTTCGCGGCGCGGCTCCGCTCGGCTCGCGTCATGCTTCCGCGGCTCGTGTCGCGCTTTCCGCGCCCGGAGCCGCCGGGCTTGTTCCCGCCGCCCGTTTGCTTGTTGACGGTTGCCCAGGCGCGACGCTCCGCCTCATCTTCGCTGACGCCTTTTTCCTTGTAGCCTTCCTCGATGTGCTCGGCCATGCGTTCCTGCTTGTCCGTATACTTGGACTTGTCGCCGCGAGGCATCTCCGACTCCTGAAAAGTGGCGTTCGCCGAGCGCGCAAAAGCTGGTCCACGTCGTTACGGTGAGCCCGCCATCCAACGCTGGCGGCGCTCGCGCTGTCGAGGAGTTGCGGCAGGCAGCTCCTCCAGACGAACCCGTGGGTACTCGTAGCCGCCGACGACGACGGCGGCGCGAAAGGCGCCGTTAGGCCGCCGCACGTCGACGCGAACGGTGTCGCCGATACGTACGGCTGCCAACGTACTGCGGAGCTCGCGCGGATTGGCGATCGGACGGCCGTTGACGGCGACCAGCCGGTCGTTCGTGTGGAGTCCCGCGCGGCCCCACGCGCTCGCGGGGTTGGTGATCAATAGTGCCGGCGACGACTCGCC
>DASRHU010000142.1:0-30890 GCA_035650335.1 Gemmatimonadaceae bacterium
TCGGCTCGCCGGCCTCCCGCCGGCGGTGCTCACGCGGGCACGGACGATCCTCTCGCGACTGGAAGGCGGGCACCTCGTCGCTTCGAGTGCATCCGATGAACGACCGAGAAAATCGGACGAGCAGCTGGGCCTGTTCCAGCCCGGCGTGTCGCATCCGGTGCTCGATCGACTGAAAGCGATCGATCCGAACGCGATGACGCCGCTCGAGGCGCTGAAGCTGCTGGCGGAATTGAGAGAGAAGGTCGATGGCGAATGAAGCAAACGAGGAATGAGGAACAAGGACCGAGGAATTCGTTGAAAGACAGGCGATTCCTCGGTCCTGGTTCCTCATTCCTCCTTTGCTTCATTCACACGTCAGTTTTCCCGTCTCGAGATTGCGCACGCAACTCAGGGTGCCGCGCGAGCTGCTGACGATCTCCACCGGGACGATCGCAGTTCCGTTGAACGTCGTCGTCTCGCGCCACCGTTCGGTGCGCGTCTCCCCGTTGCGCGTGGCCGTAACCGCGTGGCCGCGAATGGTCTGGCCGGAGAGCGGCCAGGGGCGAACCCGCGTGGTCGCATCCGTCTGTCTGACGACGGGGATGACGACGGCGATCGTTCGATTCGCGAACTCGATGACGGAGTGCACCCGTCCCTGGTCGGTCACGGCGTCGATCTCACGCCGGCCGATTTCCCGCCCGTCGAATGTCCGGGAAGTCTCCTCACCCAGCAGACCGCTGATGGTCATCTCTCCGGCGCTGCGGATCTGAACCGTCGCGCCGTCGCGGATCAGCGTTCCGTTCACGGCGTTGCGCGTGTTCGTCGCCGCGGTCAGGTTCGGGTCGAAGCGGCGCATCGGGTCGCCGTTCTCGTCGAGATAGGCGAAGGAGCGGCGGAAGGTCAGGCCGTTTCGAACGATCGGCGCGCACACCCAGCGCCCTTCGGTCTCATTGTATCGACACGGCTGACTCAGCGTTCCCGTTGGTGCCGCGCCGGTCTCGCGGTCGGTGTTCGTTCCGGGGAGAGCGAGCCCCTCGGCGAGGGCAAGCGCCTCGGCGGTCGCATCGACTTCATCGGTCGACGTCTGTGGACCGGTCGTCTCATCGGCGCACGCGGCCACGACTCCAAGCAGAATGAGCGGGAGAAAAACCGAGAGCGACTTGCGCATGGTGCCGTCCTGGTAGTGAAGACGCCTGGGTAGACGACCCGTTGGAGACCGCGTTAAGACCGCGACGTCGACCCTCACGTTACGGGTCGTAACCCCGGCGTGGCAATCCCGAAATCAATCCGTGCCGGGTTTTCCTCGGGCGATCAACTGGGCAAGGGCAGCGGCAATCCAGCCGAGGACGGCGGGAAAGGCGAGTGTCATCAGGATCAGGAGCGGGCCGGAGATCCCCATCGCTCCCCCCGCGGTGCGCGAAAAGGACCAGACCGACCCCTGGCTCGCGCTCCACGCCAGCAGCGCCCCCCACGCCACCGCGCCCGCCACCGCCGCGGCCGCCGCTTGACGCGGGACGTGACGAGCGAGGACACCCGAGACGGCGGCGAAGAGCGGGACAGCCCACCAGCCGAGGATCCACGTCCCGATGGCGAAGGAGAGCGCGAGAAGCGCGACCCGCAGGACGAATCTCATGGCTCCCCCCGGGTGAGCGTCAGACGAGCGGCCACGCGATTCGCGGGAAGCTCGGCTTCGGTGCGCGGAACGAGCGCGGAGTCGAGGACGCCCGCGGACCACCGATCGACGCGATCCGCATAACGAGTGGAGGCGGGGTTCCCCGACTGACCGCCCGGGTAGATGGTCCAGGCCCGCACCTCTGGTCCCAGCTCGACGACCATCCGCCAGCTCGGGCCAAACCGCCCCTCGCCCGATGAGGGAGCGAGGGTCGATGGCCCGCCCTGCACCGCCACGCCGAGGCGTGAGAGCGTCTCGAGGCGCAGCAGGTGGTAGATGCTCGCGTGATGCACACGATCCCATCGCCAGCGCCCCGACGTGGGATCGCCATGTCGCTCGCGCGTTCGACCGTACCCTTCGCGCATTGCCTCGGTGAGGATATCGTCGCGACGCTCGACCACGTCCGTAGTCGCGCGACCATCCCACCACGGACTGGACGGATCCTGGAGCAGCAGGATGAGCATTTGGTCGGCTGGCGTATCGACCCGCGGCGGAGCGGTGCGTGCGCGGAGGCGTCGCCGGCCCTCGTTTCGGAGGACGGGACGCGATGGTCGGGCCAGCTCATCCCAGACATGATCCTGAAGCGAGCTCATCATCGCCTCGAAGAGAACCGCGCGCTCGTTCTCCTTCGTGTAGCGACGGTCCCATTCGGAAAGCAAGCGCGCCGCCGTGTCGAGCAGCGCATCGCCTCGCCCAGCCGCTCGCCGTGCCGCCGCGGCAGTGAGAAAGGCGGGAACGAACGCATCGGCGCGTGCGCTACCGGGGTCGGTCTGGTACTGTCGCATGGCATCGGGCGTCACGCTCGAGTCGGCGCGGAGCAGCGAGTTGATTCGCATTGCGCGCCACGGGGAGTACCAATGTGCCCCGAAATATGTCGAGTCCTGCCGCGGATCGAATGGCTGCTGGTTCGCCGACGCGAGAAAACCCTGCGCGGGATTGATCGCGAACGGGTAGCGTGAGACGGGTATCGTTCCACGCCAATCGCTGGCGCTCGATGAGCCGTCCTGCAAACGATCGCCCCGGGCGCCGGGCGCGCGAACCGGATATCGTCCGGTCGAGCGAATCGCGATCGCGCCCGACCGATCGGCGACAATACCGTTCTGCGCGGGCACGGCGAACATGGTCATCGCATCGAGCCATTCGGTGACCGACCGGCTGCGCACCGCACGGGCCAGCGCCTCGCTCTCGTTCGTCGTATCGTGCGCGGTCCAGCGCATGGAGAGCCAGAGCTGTCCTTCGCGGATGAGCGGCCCGCGATGCGTATAGAACGTCGTGTCGACAGCGATGACATTGCCCGCCTTGTCGCGATAGGTCTCGGGTCGCCGATCGAGCGGCGTCCACACCCCATCGAGCCGATACCGCGTGGGATGTCGCGGGTCGTCGATCACCTCGACGAAATAGTCGAGCACATCGGACTCGACGTTCGTGAACGACCACGCGATGTCGCGATTGAATCCAATGATGATGCCGGGCGAACCAGGGATGGTGACGCCATAGACATCGAGCTCTCCCGGCACCACGAGGTGCGCCTCGTACCAGATCGACGGCAGCGTGAGCTCCAGGTGCGGATCGCCGGCGAGGAGCGCACGTCCGTTGCGCGCGCGGCGTGGCGCGACCGCCCAATTGTTGCTGCCTATGGCATCGGTCGGCGGATCGATTCCGCCGGTCATCGTCAGACGCAGCCGTTCACGAAGGCGGTCGAGCTCGCTGACCACCTTCGCCTCACGAGCGTCGGGGTATCGCGGTGGAGGGAGCGTCGCGACGTCGACCCGCGGTTCTCGACGACCGTTCGGGACGATAGGCTCCTGTATGGGACTGTTGCGAGGGAACAGCGCATCGGTCGCCTCGCGTCCAACCAGCGCCTCGACCTGGCGCATGCGCAGCTCGTGATCGTCGTACGCGAGCGTCCATGCCATACGGTTGAGCAGATGGATGGACTGCACCGGCTCCCATGCCGAGGGGCGCACGCCGAGCAGGTGATACTCGATGGGCACGTCCTCCGGACCCATCGAGCCGATCCACGCGTTGACGCCCTCGGCATAGGCCTCGATGACCTGCCAGGCCATTCCCGTGGTATCGATGCCGGCGAGCTTTCGCTCGGCGGCCCGCGGCAGCCCGAGCCCGCGCTGCGCGCGATCGACCTCGAGCGCGCGAGCGCCGGCGAGTTCCGTCAGCCGGCCGGCGGCCGCACGCGTGGCCAGCTCGAGCTGGAAGAGTCGGTCCCGAGCGACGACGTACCCCAGCGCCCGCACGGCATCGGTGACCGACGTGGCGAAGATGTGCGGGACGCCGCGGTCATCGTACACGACGCGAACGTCCGTACCTAACGACGGCACGTGGCCCACATCGCGACCGGCGAGCGAGGCGCCACGCGCGACGGCCCAGACACCGTGAACGGGGTCGAGGAACGGGCCAACGGGCGGCGCGGGCGAGAGGCCGCGGAATCCGAGCCAGAGCAGCACGACCAGCAACGCCAGGGCGGCGAGCGGTGCCGCGCGACCGTACCGCCTGGGGAAGGCCACGCTACGCGGCCGCGCCCTTGCCGCTCGCGCTCGTCATCGCGCCATCATCACTTGCAGCACGTCGGACCGTGTGACGATCCCCGCCAGGCGGCCGCCGCTGCGCACCAGCACGGCCGGGTTTGCCTTCGAGAGCAGCTTGGCGATCGCGTCAACCGACTGCGATGCATCGACCACGGGAAACGGTGCCTCCATGACATCGCTCACCGTGGAATCGAGCAGCTTCGTGTTCTCGAGGCTCTTCGCCGACAGCGACCAATCGCTCACGGAGCCGACGCAGCTCTCACCATCCATCACAGGGAGCTGCGACACATCGTGCAGCGTCATTAGTCGCAGCGCCTGGCGCACGGGTGCACCCGGCCCGATGCTCACCACCGGAGGCGTGTCGCCCTCCTTGCGCGAGAGCAGCGACTGGAGCGTGAGCTTGTCCGGCTCCATCATCTGGTTCTCGCGCATCCATTCATCGCTGTAGAGCTTCGAGAGATAGCGCTCTCCGGTGTCGCATAGAATCGCGACGACCATGGCGTTCGGATCGTCGAGACGCCGCGCGACGTTGAGAGCGAGGTGGACGATGAGGCCGGTGGACCCACCGACGAAGAGCCCTTCCTCTCTCGTCAGGCGCCGCGCCGTCGCGAACGCGTCGCGGTCGCTCACCGACTGGTATTCATCGATCACCGACATGTCGAGCGTGCTCGGGAGCTTGTCCTGTCCAACGCCCTCGACCTTGTACGGCACGCCTTCCGGCTTCGTCTGACCCTTGCTCCGCCACAGCTCGGCGAGGATCGAGCCCACCGGGTCGCCGACGATCACCTGAATTCTCGGGTTGCGCTCCTTCAGGTAGCGTCCTACGCCCGTCGTGGTGCCGCCCGTTCCCGCCGACGAGATGAAATGCGTGATGCGACCGTCCGTCTGCTCCCACAGCTCGGGCCCGGTGGTCGCATAGTGCGCGGCGGGGTTGGCTTCGTTGTAAAACTGGTTGGCCAGCACGGCGTTCGGGGTTTCCTCCGCGAGTCGCTTGGCCATCATCACGTAATTGTCCGGATGATCGGGCGGTACGGCCGTCGGCGTGATGATGACTTCGGCACCGAACGCCTTCAGCAGCCGCACCTTTTCCTGCGACATCTTGTCAGGCATCGTGAAGATGCATCGGTAGCCCTTGATCGCCGCGGCGATGGCGAGCCCGACGCCCGTGTTACCGCTCGTTCCCTCGACGATCGTACCGCCTGGCTTGAGTCTCCCCTCCCGCTCAGCGCGCTCGATGATCGGCATGCCGATCCGATCCTTCACGGACCCGCCCGGATTGAAGAACTCTGCCTTGCCGTACACCGGCGTGCGAATGCCGCGGGTGATCTTGTTGAGGCGAATGAGCGGCGTCCATCCGATCGTCGCGATCACGTCGTCGTACGGGCGGCGATTGCGGTCGACGCTCGTCACAGGCTCGATGTGCGCGGTCATTGCGGCGCGCGCTGTTTCGGGAGCAGCGTGTCGCCGGGAAGGGGTGGCATCTCCGGATGGCGGAAATAGACGGGAAGCAGGATCGAGACACCGACCGGGTTTCCGCCGAGCATGGCGGGCCGGTATCGGAGGAGCTCCGTCCCTCGCACCGCAGCGGAATCGAGACCGGGGTGCCCCGAGGTCTCCTCGACCGAGGTCGAGTCGGCGACCACGGTCCCGGCGCTGTCGATGAAGATTCGCAGCGTCACGTTCCCCTGGATCTTCTGCGCGAAGAGCGCCGGCGGGTACCGAAACGGAAGCGTCTCGTTCAGCATCGCCGGCATTACATCGGGTCGCGGGCCGGATGCGCCCATCGACTCGAGCGCTTTCTGCGCCGACTCACGGTCCATGCAGGCCGTGAGCGCCAAGGCCGTGAGCAGTAAGGAGATCGGGGGAACACGCATGACCAGCAATGTACACGTCGCTTCGGGCGGCCGCGACCGTTACGCCCCCGCCGCGGGCCTCGTCTTTCCACAAACGACGCCCTTCGAGACTCGATGCGCCACCTCCTTCGACACCTTCCGCTCTTCGTGCTGGCCGGCTGTGCCACGACCCCTCGCGCGCTCGTCGCGCGCGGGATCGGGTGCGAGCGCGCCGAGCACGGGGCGCAGGCGCGGGCGGTGGCCATCTACACGCGTGTCGTCGCCGAGCGAGTCTGCATTCTCGATGCGATGGGGCGGTGCCACATGCGCGTCGACAGCAGTACGGCGAAGGTCGAGATCCGTCTCCCGCAAACACAGAATGCTCCAGTCGCGGTCGCGCTGCGCCAGGAGCTCGGACGACGGGGCATTCTCGCTCGCATCGCACGCCCTCGCGGGCCGAAGATGTACGCGTCGAACGGCGACGCCGAGCGTGGTGGATTACTCGTCCTCGCGCTCAGCGACATCGACTATTCCGTCACCGGCGACGTGGCGCACGTGATGGTGCGCTCCAGTACGATCGATTCGGGGGGCGACCTGGTACGACTGGAGCGTGTGGTCGATGCAGGCGACGATGGGCTGTCGCGACGCATGACATCACCCAGTCGTGCGTGCTGGCGCCTGAACCGCAGCGTCTCGACCGCACTCGGCGACTAACGCGCGGCGTCTCAGGCGACGCTGTCGCTTGCCCGCCCTCCCCGCCGCGGACATTCTTCTGCAACGATGAAAATCACGGTACTGATGGGAGGCACCTCCGCCGAGCGTGACGTATCGCTGGCGTCGGGGCTGCGGATCGCGCAGGCGTTGCGCACGAAGGGACACGAAGTGACCTCGTTCGATACCGCGCGTGGCGCGATCGATGAGCCCGAGGAGCAGGAGATGCTGACCAGCGGCGTGGTGAAGGTCGAGCCGCCATCGCTGGAAGCGCTCGCTCAGATGACTCGCACCTCACTTTCTCCATCGCTCGGCACGATATCGGCAATACGAGAGGCCGATGTCGTCTTCCTCGCGCTGCATGGCGGGCAGGGAGAGGACGGCACGGTCCAGGCGCTGCTGGACATGGTGGGGGTCGTGTATACAGGGAGTGGACATCTCGCGAGTGCGCTCGCGATGGACAAGGATCTCTCGAAGCGACTGTTCCGTGCGGCCGGCGTTGGAACAGCCGACTGGCTCATGGCACCGGTGACCGCCCCCGAAGTGGAATCAAGCCTCGGATTTCCGGTGATCGTGAAGCCGTCGAAACAGGGCTCGACCGTGGGACTCACCCTCGTGCGTGAATCTCCGCAGCTGAAGCCCGCGATCAACGAGGCACTGAAGTACGATGATGAGGTCATGATCGAGGCGTTCGTACCGGGGCGCGAGCTGACGGTCGGCATCCTGGGCGATCAGGCGCTTCCGGTGGGCGAGATCATTCCCAAGCACGAGATCTACGATTACGAATGCAAGTACACGAAGGGGATGGCGGTGGAAGAGTTCCCGGCGAAGCTCACGGCGGGTGAAACGATGGATGTTCAGCAACAGGCGCTGCTCGCCTTTCGCGCGCTGAAGCTGAACGGATACGCGCGCATCGACTTTCGCATGACTCCACAGGGGAAGTTCTATTGCCTCGAGGCGAACACGCTGCCCGGAATGACGGAGACGTCGCTCATCCCGCAGGCTGCAGCTGCGCACGGGATTCCGTTTCCTCTCCTCTGTGAGCGAATCGTGCGGCTGGCGCTCGAAGGGCGGTCGGGGAAGTGACCGCACCACGCCGGAGCGGCGCCACCGCTGCGCTGAGCGGCGTCGCGTCCGGCGTGCAGGCGTACGGAGTGTGGGCGGGCTACCGGCAACTGTTCGTGCGCTTCGCCGCGGAGGCAGAGACGGCGACGATGTTCACGCCGGATTCATTGATCCGGCACATCGATCGCGCGCTGCAGCGGTCGCGTCCGCATTCGATCTCGCTCGCTGGTCGCGACCCGCTCGCGGGGGTGAACCTCCTCATCGCGACGTTTCAGCAGAAGGCTCCGCCGGTGCCGGTGATGCTCGACGGCGACGTGGCGCGGCCGGAGGTGGTGGCGGAGCTCGCCTTCGCGTTGACGCTCGTGCAGGTGACCATCGACTTCGGTGCGCCGTCAGCAGCGAGTGATCGCGCGCTCGAGATGCTCGCGGCGGCGGCCCAGGCGAAGCTGGAGCACGCGTTAATCCTGCCGATGCGTGAGGGCGTGACGGATCCGGTGGTGCTGCGGCTGGTCGAGCAAGCCAGTAAGGTGAGTACGGGCACGAAGATTGTTGTGCATCCCCTCCCCGGCGAAGAAAAGCGGGGCCTGGACCGGCGCTACGCCTCGCTACTCGAGCAAGCGGCGTCGGTGCACCCGGACGTTCGCCTCACCCTCCCCGTTCCGCCGCCGATCGGTATACGTTGAGCGGCCGCGGTCCGCGGAACTCGCGGCCGAACGCGCGGTTATTAGTGGCACGAGCAGCGTGAGGAGCAGTCGGCATGGCGTTTACCGTCACGGATGATCTCGAGCCCCCGCGGATGACCGCCGCGGTGCGTTGGCTCATCGCCATGAACGTCGTCGTCTATTTCCTCCAGATGACGATGATCGACCGTGCCGACATTCAGGCCGGTCTCGGCTTCCACGTGCGCGACCTCACCGAGCAGCCGTGGACCGTGTTGACGTACATGTTCGTCCACGGCGACTTCCTGCACATTTTCTTCAACATGTACGCGCTGTGGCTGTTCGGACGCCGCGTGGAATACGCGTGGAATCCGAGAAGCTTCGCGCTGTATTACGTGTGGTGCGGGCTTGGCGCCTGGCTCATGCATCTCATGATCACACGCGATGGCGTGTTGATCGGTGCATCGGGCGCGGTGTACGGGGTGATGCTGGCGTACGCGATGCGGTGGCCCGACGACGAGGTGCTCTTCTTCCTCGTGCCGGTGAAGG
This sequence comes from Gemmatimonadaceae bacterium, assembly GCA_035650335.1. Lineage (GTDB taxonomy): Bacteria > Gemmatimonadota > Gemmatimonadetes > Gemmatimonadales > Gemmatimonadaceae > JAICNG01. The sequence continues at coordinate 9,011 of DASRHU010000142.1, forward strand.
TACGGTGGCTCGTGGCGGGGCTCGCGGTGCTCGACCTCGCGCGCGGGCTCGGGGTCGTCGGCGGGGCGTCGAACGTCGCCTACTTCGCGCACCTCGGCGGCTTTGCGTTCGGCTGGCTTTACCTGCGGTGGATTTCGGCCGGTGTGAGCCTCGAGCGCCTGCGTGAGCGGATGTCACCCCTTCCCGATGTTCCGGATGAGCCACCCCGGGCGGTCCCGCGGTCGCGTCCTCGCGATTCGGAGCGCCGCGATGGGATCGATGAGGTGATCGCCCGAAGCAACAAGGCGTTGGCCGCCCCTCGTCGCCCCGTGGCATCCAGCCCGGTGGCGTCGCCCCGCGACGCGAAGGTGGAGGCGCTCGACCGGGTGCTGGACAAGATCAGCGAGAAGGGGCTGTCGAGCCTGACGAGTGAGGAGCGCAAGCTGCTCGAGGAAATGAGTAAGCGACTGAAGGATCGCTGAGAGGTCGGGCTAGAAAACGGAAGGCGGAATGCGGAGTGAGTTTCCGCATTCCGTCTTCCGCTTTCTGGAAGAAAAGAGCCCCCCAGGGCAAGGCCTGGGGGGCGGTACCGCCACGCCGTTCACGCGGCGGCGATGACGGGCGCAGAGAGCGCCCGCCTTTCCGATATTATTGCCAGGAGCGTGCCGTGTAAATAGGTGCCCTGATGGAAGATGTTCGGTTCGTGTCGATCCGACACTGGCGCACAATCGTGAGGCATCTTACCCTAACGGGAGCCTGATCCAACCCGCCCAGGGCCTGCGTCGATGCCGACGCACCAGGCGACGACGCTCGATCCGTGGACGCACCGGCTCGTACAGCGCGGTGCGGCTCACGTGGCCCGTCCGGGGTCCCGCCTGTTTCTGACGAACGAACCCTCCCCGCGCCACCTATCCGCTCAACTCCGCAGAGGATGTCCATGCGACCGCTCCGTGTTGCATCGCTTGTCGTGGCTGCATCACTCATCGCCGCCGCAGCTGACGCTCAGAAGAAGCCGAAGGAGCCCAGGCGCCCGAAGATGGAGGCGGGGCGCGACACGAACTCCGCCGGCGCCTACTACTACTGGGGGCTGAACAGGCTTCGGGACTATCCCCGTGAGGCGCAGGCCGCGTTCTACTGGGCGTCCCGTCTCGAGCCGGGCTGGGCCGATCCGCTGTATGCCCAACGGATTGCCTACCACATGTCCGACCTCGTTCGCTTCTGGAAGTACCTCGACGGCGCCAAGTACGTGCACAAGATGCCCGAGACGAAGCGCATGGATTCGCTGCTCTATCGAGCCATGCTGCGCGACCCATTCCTGTTCCGGCGGCACGACAAGATGCTCATCGACCGGCTGGTACAGGAGGCGACCGGTGAGCACGGCGTCATCGGAGGGAGCCCGCGTTTCCTCGCCTGGGCTGCCTACAGCAATACGCGGTTCCATGAGGCAGTCGCCCTCTACGCGAAGGCGATCGGGAAAGATCCCGAGAATTACGACCTGCACGCTGCCCGCGCGCGGTCGTTCTATCACATGGGATGGTACGACAGCACGGTGTCGGAGATGACGAAGGCGCTCGAAGGCTATCGCAAGGAGGACGAGGAGGACCTCGTCATCCTGTACGAGTCGAAAGCCATGTACGAGCTGAGCATCGCGACCGCGCTCATTCAGGCGAAGAAGCTGGATGCTGCTCGTGAGGCGCTGGGGCGCGCACTGGCCGAGGATCTCTCCTTCTACATCGCGCATCAACGGCTGGCGGCGCTCTCGCTCGCGGCGGGTGACACGACCACCGCGCTGTCCGAGTACGAGCTCGCCGTGCAGCTCAACGGCGACGACCCTGTTCTTCGCGCCGACTACGGCGAAGTCCTGGTGTATCTCGGCAAATACGCGGAGGCGGAGCCGCATCTCGTACGCGCCATCGAAATCGAGCCGTTGTACGCACGGTCCTACGTGCTTCTCGCCAGGGCATACGAGGGACTCGGCCGGACCGCCGATGCCGCTCAGCAGTACACGGCGTTCATTCAGCGGGCTCCGCAGAATCACGACGCCAAGCCAATCGCTGAAGCGCGCCTGCGGGCGCTCGCGTCGGCTGGAGGAAAGTAGCCGTGCGAACCGGTGTCGCGTACCGCGGTGCGTTGAGCGTTGCGGTCTTGATCGCATCCGTTGGTTCGATGCGTGTTTCCGGCGCGCAGGACAGCGCGGGCGTCTTCCGCAAGCGGACCATGTACGAGGACCTGCAGCTGTTCAGCCAGGTGCTCAATCAGCTTCGCGTGAACCACCCGGATACTCTGGACACTCATGCCCTGATCATGTCGGCGATTCGCGGGATGGTCTCGGCCGCCGATCCGCACTCGTTCGTGTACGCGTACTACCGGCTTTCGCCGGAACGGGAGAAGGCGTATCGCGAGCGGAAGATGCATCCGGTACCGGTGAGCTTCGGCATGGTCGAGGGCGCGCCGGTGGTCGTGTCGGTCGCGCCGGGGACACAGGCGGCACTCGCCGACATCCTTCCGGGCGACGAGCTGGTGGCGGTGGATGGCAAGCCGATCCCGTGGGAGAGCGCCGGCGAGATCGAGGTCGCCCTGGCCGGCGCGAAGAATTCAATGGTGCGCCTAACGCTGGAGCGGCAGCGAGTGGATGGCTCGCGCGTGCTGCTGGAGCGCGAGGTCAGGCGCGAGCGACCGGGCGAGGAGAGTGCGGTCGTCTCGTCGTTCCTGCTCGATCCCGTGACCGGCTACGTGCGGCTGATCTCGTTCGACTCGGACAAGGTCGCGGACGACCTCCACGACGCGCTCTCGAAGCTCGAGGGGGCCGGGATGAAGCGGCTCGTGCTCGACCTTCGAGACAATGGCGGGGGTCTGGTCGACGAAGCCGCGAAAGTGGCGGGTGAATTCCTCCCCAAGGGCACGATCATCTACACACAGCGAGGGCGAAAAGCCGAGGTCACCGACACCGGCCGTGTTGGTCGCTCCTTCTGGAGAAGTGAGAAGCGATATCCGATCGTGGTGATGATCAACGACGGGACGGCGAGCGCGGCGGAGCTCGTGGCCGGCGCGCTCCAGGACCACGACCGTGCGCTCATCGTTGGCCGGCCGAGCTTCGGGAAGTCGCTCCTGATGCAGGGATTCCCGCTGACCGATGGATCGATCGTGGTGCTCGTCGTCGGACACGTGCAGACTCCGTGTGGACGCGTGATCCAGCGGCGTTACCACGGCATCACTCGCCGGGACTATTACCGGCTCGCCGCAGCGGAGCGCGACACCGTCGGGCGTCCGCGGTGCAAGACGTCGAGTGGGCGTGTGGTGTACGGCGGTGGCGGGATCTATCCCGACATCGTCTTTCCCGAGTCGCGGCCCGTTCCCCTCTGGCTCTCGCGCGTTCAAGAGGAGCGGCTGAATCTCAAGTGGATCGCCGGACATTTGACCGCGGCAGGCACGGCCTACTCCACGCTCGATGCGCTGGCGGCATCACCAAAGGCGGCGCCTGGCGCGGTTGCGGAATTCCGGCGGTTCGCCGCGAGCCAGGGGGTGACGATCCCGGAGGACGCGGAGGTGGATGCGCGACTCGAGCGCGTGATCGTGGGATGGGTAGCGCTGGCGAAGTGGAGCGACGCCGGGTTCTATCGGATCAGCGCGGTGCAGAGCGCGGATGTGAAGCGCGCGGTGGAGGCGTTCGCGAACGCCGAGAGCATTCTTCGATAGAGCACAAGCGGAACGATGAACGAGGAGGCAGGAAGTCCGTTGGGATGGACTTCCTGCCTCCTCGTTGTCGTTTGCGTCCCTAGAAGCTGTACTTCAGTGTCAGCTGCATGCGATAGAAGTTGCTTTCGACGTTGTCGCGGGCGAAGAATGGGCCGCGGTTCTTCGCGTCGGTCTCGAAGGTGAAATTCGGCTGCGACTGGCTCAGCGGTCCGGGCGTCCGACCTTGCTGACGGAGGACCGCCTGCTGCGGAAAGGCATCAGACATGGTGGGCAGCTCGATCTGGCCCCATTCGTCGTTGAGCAGGTTGAGGAAGTTGACGATGTCGAGCTGCAACGTGAGGCGCTGCCCGCGTACCGTCGGAATGCGCTGCCGAATCGCGACGTCGAGACGGTTCTGCCACGGACTCCGACATGAGTTGCGCTCCATGATCTGCCCGCGTTGGTCGGCCAGACAGTCCTGACCGGCGAGGAAGCTCTCGAATGCCTGAGCCTCGGCCGGGTTTGGTGTGAACACCCCGCCGGTCACTGTCCCGATCCGGACCTCGTTCAGGTCCGTCGCGTTTCGCGGGATGTAGATCGGGTCGTTGCTGTTGTTGCCGTCACCGTTGAGGTCACCGACCGCGGTGTAGGTGAACGGCGTGCCGGACATCCCCTCATAGAATGCGGAGATCTCCGTGGACTTCCAAGGAGCGGTGTAATTGCCGTAGAGGATGACTCGATGTGGCCGCTCGAAATAGGACGTCGTCGCGTCCTCGAGGTCGGATTCGAGCCCGGCGTACACGCGGCCGTTCCTCCAGTTCGAGATCGCTCGATCCGACGTCAGGCTCTGTACGTCCTTCGCCTGCATGTAGGTGTACGCCGCGGTCAGATTCAGACTCTGCCCGAATCGCCGCTTGAGCTGTGCCGAGAGTGTGTAGTTGTAATCGGCCGACTGATTCGTGACCTGGATCAAGCCCTCGGAGAAGTTGACCCCGGGCGTTCCGATACGCGTGATGACCCGGTTACTGTCGTTCTGGACGTTGCCATTAGCCAGGATCGTGTCGGCGTACAGGATGCGTCCGTCGCGATCGCGGTAGGGTTGACCACCCTCCATCTCGGGGCCGCGCAGGTTGAGGTCACGAATCGCGAGCCCGTTGATCGCTTTGCGATACAGCGCCTCGAAGGTGAAGACGAAATCATAGGGCAGCAGGCGATCGAATCCGGCGGTGAGAACGAAGTTCTGCGGATACTTGAAGTCGGGGTCGGTGACGTTGATCCCCGCGGTGCCGGCAGCACCCGGCGCGGGGTTCGCCTGTCCAGCGCACGACCGCGGGAGCTGATTGACGTCGGTTACGAAGGCGGGCGGCTGCGTCGTCGGCGATGACGCGTTGCAGACGAGCGTGACGAGTCCGAGCCCGTGGTTCGCGTATCCGTTGCCGATCATGATGAAAGGCGGCGGGCCGGTGAAAATCCCGACGTTTCCGCGAACCTGATTCTGGTCTTCGCCGCGCGGATTCCAGTTGAATCCGATGCGTGGTGAGAACAACACCTGAGACCCTGGCACGTCCGACGTGTTGATTCCAGCGCGATTGAGAATCGTGTCGTTCTGCGGGGGCGTGTCGACCAGCCGGGGAATGTCCGCGCGCACGCCAAAGGTGACGCGCAGGTTTCGCGAGACGTCCCACTGGTCCTGCGCGTACAGGCTGTATTGCTGCGTCCGGAATCGGGCCGGGATGCCACCGCCGTTGTCGTATCCCAGTGAGTAGTTCAGCGGAGTACCAGCTTCCAGGGCGTCGACGTTGGCAAACAGGTAGTGCCCGTAGAGCCGTTGCGCGAAGTTGTTGAAGATCTTCGTGTGCTCGAACCGGGCGCCAAACGTGAGAGTGTGCGCGCCCATCGGCATCGTGAAGTTGTCAGTGAGCTCGAGGATGTCCTGCTTGAGGATGTTGTCGGGCGAGAACTGCTCGGTGCCGAACGTCACCACGCCGTTGCGGGATTGCGTACCCGGGCAGTTCGTCGCGGACGCCGGACACACCGCGACGCTGACTTCGGGCGCGGCGTTCGGGACGACTCGGATGTCGCTGATCTTGTTGTACCCAGCGGAGAATTCATTCGACGTACCGCGCTGCCAGTTGGTGAAGAGCTGAAGGACGGTCGAGCGGTTCTCGTTCTCGCGCCGGAACGAGTTCGACCCAAGGCGAAATCCAGAATTCTGGGTTCCGGCCTGACTGTTGAACGTCCTGTTGTTGCGCGAGAACTCGAACGCTTCAGCGTCGTTCCACAGCTGACGGAGCACCGCACGCGTGGTTGGCGTGATCTGATAGTCCAGTCGGCCGAACAGGTTCGTGAGCGGATTCTCGTTGGTCGTCTGGCCGGCCGTGCCCACGTCGAAGCGGTCCGCCATGATCGAGGCGATGCGAGCGATCGTGTCGGGTGAGACGAGACCGGGCGTCGCCGCCGGGGCCCCGGCATACGGGCCACTGGATGGTTGATTGCGCTCCTGGAACTCGGGGGCGACGAAGAAGTGGAGACGGTCGCGAATAATCGGACCGCCGAACTGGAACCCGTACTGGTGGATGGTCAGATCCGCGTCGCGCAGGAACGGCTCGTTCGCGGCGAAGCTCGAGCTGCGGAAGCTATACGTCGCTCCGCCGTGCCATTCGTTCGTTCCGGTCTTGGTCACCGCGTTGACGAGCATGCCGGCGAAGTTCCCCTGCCTAACGTCGGTCGGCGACATCAGCACCTGGAACTCCTTCACCGCGTCCAGAGAAATGATGCGTCCGCCCGTTGCGCCGCCGGGGACGCCCTCGGAAGAGCCGAGATTGAACCGGTCGTTCTGATTCGCGCCGTCGACCGTGTAGTTGTTGAGACGGTTGTACGCCCCGCCCGCGCTTGGCGCGTCGGTCGTGGGCTGGGCAACCTGCGGCGTGAGCTTGGTGAAGTCGGTGAAGTCGCGACCGAGCGACGGCAGGCTTTGCAGAACCGAGTCAGTGACGATCGTCGCGACGCCTTGCCGGGACGGGGAAAAGTCAGCAGGGGTCGCCGTGACCGTGACGCCCGCGAGCTCGGTTGCCTGGCGAACGAGCCGGACGTCGACCGCGCTAGCCGTGCCGAGCACGACGCGAACGTTCTCGACTGTCTGCGCCTGATAGCCCAGAAGTCGGACGGTGACCGCGTAGCGATTGCCGACATCGAGTCCCTGGACGAGATACCGACCGCCGACGCGCGTCAGGCTACCGGTCGTGTACCCCGTGGCGCGATTGGTGACCTGAACCTGCGCGTTGTCGACGCCGGCGCCCGATTCATCGGTGACGACGCCGGTGATAGCCCCCGTCGTCACGCCTTGCGCGACGAGTGTCGCGGGGGAAAGTGCGGCGAACGCGGCGACGACCACGCCGAGCGTAGCGATCGCACGGAGCTTGAGCATGTGGTTGCATCCTCGAGAGGGGTGAGGCGGGCGCTCATCGTCGGAGCGCGGGAGACGCGCCTGGGGTGCGTCGGCGCGCCTTAGGGTAACTCCACCGTGCGAGGGGGCGCAACGATTCGCCGGCTCCCGAAGCTTTGCGTGGCAGGATGGTCACGAACTCCGTCCCGGCTCCAACCCTGGCCGCCCCGGCGGTGTCCAACCCGTCGCTCCACCCTTGAAGCCTGGCAGCCGGCGGCATCGTAAGGGGTTGGAGCAAAACGGGACGTGGGCGTTTGCCGTCGCAGGCGCCGCGCCGCACATCGGAGGCTCAACCTCATGATCTCCATTCTCTTCGTGGTTCTCTCCGCGGTCGGGCCGTCGCCGATCGTGATCGACGAAGCGAGACCCACTCACATCGTGCAGCCGGAAGAGCCGCGGAGGGCTCGAGTCGACGCGCGCGGCGCGTCGCGAATCGTCATCATCGCTCGCGCCGGGTGGTTGCGAGTGGAGGGCCGCCCGGACGCGACCGAGGTCCTGGCGGAGGGGACGGCGCGAGCTCCGCGGGATGACCTGCTCGAGAAGATCACGCTCACGGGAACGCGCGAGGGCGACATCGTGCGAATCGTCGTCGAGCTCCCCGATACGAAGGGCATGGGTTGGAATTGGGATAACGACAACCCACCGTCGCTCGATCTCACGGTGAACGTGCCGTCGACCATTGCGGTGGAGATCGAGGACTCCAGCGGCGAGATGCGGGTGCACGGCACGGGTGCGCTGGAAATCACGGATGGCTCAGGCGCCATCGAGATCCGCGAGGTGGGTGGCGCCTTACGAGTGGAGGACGGCTCGGGGGGCGTCGAGATCGAGAACGTGCGGGGCGACGTGACCGTCGAGGATGGTTCGGGGGAGATCGACGTCCGCGACGTCACCGGATCGGTATCGTTGCGTGATGGTTCCGGCTCGATCACCGCGCGAGGTGTCGGAGGCTCGGTTCATGTGCTCCGGGATGGCTCCGGCGGGATCCGCGTCATCGACGTCGGCGGGGACTTCATCGTCGAACGAGGGCGCAGGCGCGGGATCAGCTACGACGGTGTGAAGGGAAAGGTTCGCGTAGAGTAGGACGGGTCGAGGGCCAAGGGCCAAAGGGCCGACGCCCCTGACGGCACGCGTGCCGTCAGGGGCGTCTCGTATTCTCGCGTGAAGGGGGGCTTCTGTCAGCTTCCCATGGTGATGAGCGGAGCGCACGCGACGATGCGGCTCGCGGAGGTCTGTGAGTCGTGGACATCCACGTAGAATTCGCCGGTCGTCGGCGTCGTGAAGGGAAGCGTGATCGTGATGTCGCCGCGACCGTCGTTGCCGACGACGACGGGCTTGTAGAGGTCCGGCGATCCGATCACTCCGCGATCGTTCGTGCAGGAGCCCAGGTGGATGTGCCAGGCGTGCGATGATCCCGGCGCGGCGCCGTAGAGCGAGAGCATGGCGCGCGTCTCCGAATACGAATCGCCGCGCATCATGCTACCGCGGCCGCCGAGCGTGACGGTTGCCGCCCCGGTGATGGCTGCGGAGTCTCTGGCGCCGACGGGGGCGAGCGTGGCGATCCACCGTGATTCGAGCGCGACATCGCCGGTGTCGACCTCGAACTGACGTTGAGCGCAGCCGGCGGCGGACAGGGCCGCCACCGCAACGAACACGCGAGCGTAGCGCATGGGATCCTCCCAGTGGGATATGGAGGATTGCTGCATGGGAGGGGCCAGGGTGGGGCTGAGGGGGTCAAGGTGGTCGAGGGTGTCGAGCGGAACGACCAAAACCCCCGGGGCTTGTATACATCAACCAGCACTCATACAATGCTGGGGATGGCTAACCCTACCGTCGCGATTCTGTCCGCCCTCGCGGACCCTACACGGCTCGCCATAGTCGAGCGTCTGAGAATCGGAGAACGGTGCGTCAGCGAGCTGTGCGTGGAGGCGGGCGTCAGTCAGTCGCTCATATCGTTTCATTTGAAGGTCTTGCGTGACGCGGGACTTGTCGCTGGACGTCGAAGTGGGCGAACGGTCTGGTACGCGCTCGATCCGAATGGCCTCGCGCGACTCGAGCAGTTCGCGCGCTCTTTGCGCGGCCGACCGGAGCCTCCGGAGGACCGATCCAGGGCAGCCGATCTGGAGACGTGCCTGCAATACATCAACGGCAATTGATACAAGCATCACCGCTGGCGGTGTCGGCGCTCGAGCGAGGCGTCCACCAGACCGCCCAGCAGCACCGCGTACGCCGAAAGGAAGAACCAGATCAGGAGGGCCATCACGGTACCGATGGCTCCGTAGACCCGGCTGTAGTCGCGGATGCTGCCGAGGTAGACGCTGAAGAGGGCGGTGGCGATCGCCCATAGCAGCGTGGCGATCGTGGCGCCGACGAACGCTTCCCACATTCCGCCATGGCGGCCTCGGTCGGGGAGGAAGTAGAACGCCAGCCAGAGCGCGAGGAGTGGGAGTGCGGCGGCCAGCGGCCAGCGAAGGACGTCCCAAACCGCCGACAGTCCGAGCGCGCGAAGAGCCGCGACGCCGCCGACGACGATCACGGTCCCGAGCACGATGAGGATGGATCCGATGGCGAGGATCGCGAGCGCCAGCACGCGACGGCTCCACCATCCGCGCCCCTCGGAAACGCCGTGCACGCGGTTGAGGGCTTCGGTGAGAGCGGCGATCCCGCTGGAGCCCGCCCAGAACAGGATCAGCGCGCCCGCGGACAGCATGCCGGGCCGGCGCTCGGCCGCGAGCTCCAGGACGAATCGGTGCAGGAAGGCGGAGGCGTCGGGAGGAGTAATGGTGAAGACGATCGTCGTTATGCGGGCGAAGGCGATGTCGCCGCCGACAAACCCGGTGAAGGCAAAGACGATCAGCAACGCGGGGAAGATGGAGAGGAAGAAGAAGTACGCCATCTTCGCCGCCTCGCCGACGAAGTCCTCGTTGATGAGGCGGTGCGCGATCTCGCGTCCGAGCGGCGGGAGCCGCTCGATCAGATGCGAAACGTTGGGGTGCAGGGCGTCGGGATTTCGGGTTGAGCGTCAATGACCGGCCCGTTAGTTTGCACGGTCGAGGCCAGGTAGCTCAGTTGGTAGAGCAGCGGACTGAAAATCCGCGTGTCGGCGGTTCGATTCCGTCCCTGGCCATCTGGGGAGTTCATGGGAGGCAGGGAATCTGCGAGCGGGCGACTTGCGCGTGAAAGTCGCCCGCTCCGCTTTTTCTCCCCACATTCTCCGCAGTTTGGATTCGAGCGCCGCTCATCGAGGTGCCGCATGACATGGAAGCGGTGGCCGAGCGTGCTCTCGGAGGGCGACCGGCGACCACGTCGACGGAGACGAGTCCGGGTGACAGCAACAGAGGAGACGACGCGACCCTCACCGACCGCCGCGCGTGAAGCCTGCGCGAACACCGAGCGGTGCGTTGCAGACAGGAGGACAGTGACGAGGAGCGCGAGCAGTCATCCGTGCTTGAGATGCACTCTCGCTCCCTCACCTCAGTCGAATCGTGGAGCTCGAGCGTCGAGAATCCCGAGCGCGGCACCGAACCTAATTCACCGCAATCCAGCGTGAAACGAGCCACAGCGAGTGCTGACTGCTCGCCAGGCGGGGTTAGGTATGCGGCTCATTGTTCCAACCTCGCCACTGAGCTAAATTCATCATCTGCGACGACTGCACCAGCGCAGGCGGGGTGTGTTCAGCCCCCCGCGAACCGTGGCGCTCCTGGCGACGCCTCTCTCGTGAGGTGATCGCGCCATGGCCCAAATCTCGTTCATCGTATTCACGTCAGGCAGACGCGATCTGCTCATGTCAGTGCATGACTGAGTCATCGCGGTCCGGGATCATCCTGATTGTCGAGCGGGACGAAAACGTCCGCCAGCTGCAACGCTACTTTCTGGAGCAGGCTGGCTTCGGGGTGACCTTCTCGGACGATGGCCTCGCGGCGCTGGACGCCATCCGGTCGACGCCCCCGGTCCTCGTCGTCACCGAGATCCTCACTCCGAAGCTCGATGGACTCACGCTGTGCCGGCAGCTGCGGGCGGACGCCGGCACGAGCCGTATCCCGGTCGTCGTCTTCAGCATCCTCGCCGCCGCGGCGCGTGCCGCTGACGCCGGGGCAGCCGCCTATCTCCGGAAGCCGTTTGTCGAAGCCACGTTTCTCGCAACCATTCGCGGCGCGCTCGTCCTGCCGTTACCCGCACCAATGGAGCACCAATGGAACTCGATGTAGTGCGGGACCGACGGCTCAGCGTGCCGGAGTTCGAAGCGGCCTCCGAGCGCATGAGCTCCGGGAACCCCGAGGCCGATCACATCCTTGGCGGCGGATTCCCGAAGGATTCGATCAACATCATCATGGGCCATCCCGGGTCGGGAAAGACGATCTTCGCCGAACAGCTCATCTTCGCCAACGCGGACGACGATCGGCCGATCCTGTACCTAACCACGCTCTCGGAGCCTCTCCCGAAGGTCGTGCGGTACCTGCAGGGATTTCGGTTCTTCGATGAGAGCAAGCTCGGCTCGCAGGTGATCTACGAGGACGTCGGCCCAGAGCTCGCCAGGGACGGGAGCGCGGCGCTCATCCCGCTGCTGCAAACCGCCATTCGAGAGCTCTCGCCAAAGATCATTGTCATCGACTCGTTCAAGGCCGTGCACGACCTTCTGCCATCGGTGGGCGCACGCCGCCGGATGGTGTACGAGATGACGGCGCTCCTCACCGCCTATGGCACCACGGCGTTTCTCCTCGGCGAGTACAACGAGGAGGACATTCTCCGCTATCCGGAGTTTGCGGTCGCTGACGGGATCGTCGAGATGTCGCGACGCCGACTCGGCAACAGGGACGAGCGCTATTTCCGAGTGTACAAGCTCCGCGGCAGCCGATACCTCGAGGGCGCTCACGCCTTCCGCATCACCGATTCCGGGCTCGACATCTTTCCGAGACTGGTGAGCCCGCAGATGCCGGAGGGTTACGAGCCGGCCTCGGAACGCATCTCCACCGGGATTACGGGCCTGGACGAGATGCTCGACGGCGGAGTGTGGCGCGGTTCGACGACGTTGTTAGGCGGGCCGTCAGGCGCGGGAAAGACGACGATCGCGCTGCAGTTCGCGCTGGAAGGCGCGCGCCAGGGAGAACCGACGCTTTACATGAACTTCCAGGAGAATCCATCGCAGCTCATGCGGACGATCCGGAATCTCGGCGTCAACCTCGAGGGGGCGCAGGCGCAGGGCCTCGACCTGGTGTACGCCTCTCCGGTGGAGCTCCAGATCGACAGCATCATCGTGGACATGTTCCGGCGCATTCAGCAGCGACGTGTGCGTCGCCTCGTAATCGATGCCCTGGGAGATCTCGCGAGCGCCGCGACCGATCCGCAGCGACTGCACGACTATCTCTACGCACTCGTGCAGCACTTCGCCGTCAGTGGCATCACCAGCGTGCTGAACTTCGAAACGACCGGCAATACCATCGCCGGCAACGGGGTGCAAAACGCGGTGAGCTATCTGTCGGACAACGTTCTCCTGCTCACTGTCGAAGGGGAGGAGCGTACCCGCCGCTCACTGCGGATCCTGAAGACCCGCGGCAGCGCTCACGACGCGCGGGTGCGCGAGGTGGAGATCAGTCCGACGGGGCTGCGCGTTCTGTGACGAGCATGGAGTCGCTGGCCTTCGAGGGAACCTCCGAGGCGCTGCAGCTTCGACGCTTGACGGAGATCGGTCGCGCGCTGACCTACGCGACGTCGCTCGACCAGGTGGCACGCCTGACGGTCCAACAGGGCGCAGCCCTGCTCGAGGCGCCGGCTGCCGTGCTGATGCTGGCTGACAGGGGCGGTGAGATGGCGGTCCGCGCCTCGCACGGAATCACCGCGGAGCGCGCCGCGCGGTTCGGTGCGCCCCTCACCGAGGAAGTGTTCGGACGGTTGCAGGGCCTCTTCGAGGTGCCTGACGATCGGCTCCTCGCGGTTCCGCTCGTGGTGGGCGGCACCGTAACCGGCTTGCTGGCTGTCGCCTTGCCCCAGGGCGCGACCGACGCCGATGAGTGGCTCCTCTCCGCACTCGCCGACCAGGCGGCGGTGGCGCTCGAGGGAGCGAGGCTTGGTGGTGAGGTGCGTCTGGAGATGGAAGAGCGCCTGTCAGCGAGTGAAGGCGCCACCAACGCCAAGGACCGGGCATTGGCGACGCTGGCACACGACATCCGCAGTCCGCTCGGAGCGATCGACTCGTACTGCGCGAACCTCGAGGACGGCATCTACGGGAGCGTCACCGACCGCCAGCGTCACGCCCTCGGACGCGTGCGCATGAGCGGCCAACACTTGCTGTCACTGCTCGACAGTGTCATGGACATGGCCCGCCTAACGGCCGGCGTCATGCCCGTCCCGCTCGAGCCGGTGCATTCCATGCTCGTGGCTCGCGAAGCGGTGGACATCCTCGCGCCCGCCGCGCTCGCCAAGCGTCAGACACTTCACCTCGACGCGAGCGTCGACCTGGTTCTGTTGGGCAACCATGCCCGTGTCCGACAGGTGTTGGTGAACCTCATCGGCAATGCCGTGAAGTTCACACCGGAAGATGGCGCGATCACGCTCGCGACCGGCCTCCGCACCGTCGATGGAGCTTCGTGGGGCGAGATCCGTGTCACCGACACCGGGCCAGGTATCGCAGCCGCCGAGCGGGCGGCGATCTTCGAGCCATATTACCGCAGCGCCGGGACGGCGTCGCTTCCGGGCGTGGGCCTTGGCCTGGCAATCTCGCACGCGCTCGTCGCGCAGATGGGTGGCGTGCTCGATCTTCAGAGCGAGGTTGGCGTCGGGTCATCGTTCGCGATCCGGCTCCCTCTTCGAGCCCCAGGCGCGTAGCTCAGCTTCACGGGTGGCGGCGAAGGCACACCCGCGATTTGCGCGCCGATGCATGACACACCAGAACGGCCGATGACTGACAGACGCGAGGACTACCGGCTGCACCCTGTCGGCTACATCCGTTCGACTCTTCGCGCTCTGGATGAGGCGCCGCGCCAGGGAGCGGAGGGAGCGCCCGACGCGTGGCTCGAGATCGAGCCGACCTTCGCGCGGGCACTCCATGGCATCGAAGCCGGCGAAAACCTCATCGTCATTACCTGGCTTCACCGAGCAAACCGCGAGATTCTCGAGGTGCATCCGCGGGACGATCCGCGGAATCCGATCACCGGCGTCTTCGCAACGCGCTCTCAAGACCGCCCCAACCCACTCGGCCTGCATCGCGTGGCGGTTCGAGAGATCGTGGGCACTCGGATGCGTATCGGGCCGATCGAGGCCATCGACGGAACTCCGGTCGTGGACATCAAAGCGGTGCCCGAGCGCGGCGACGCGTAGCGTGCACACCGCCCGTCCAGCCTACGCGCCGAACTGGCGAAGGTGATGATCCATGTGGAGGTAGCCCCAGCGGAGCCATGCGGCGTGCGACATTGACCCGAAATAGGGGTGTGGATGCCAATCGAAGCTCTGTGGCTCCGTCGTCACCAGCTCCACGAGCTCCTCGAGTCGCGCCACGTCGGCGGCGAAACCGCTCGGCTTCGTGCCTCCGACGGCTTGATCGAGCTCGGGGCGCGTGGGAATGCCGGGAGGCCAAGGGACCGGAAGGTAGAGCGCGACCCACTTCATCACGGTTCGCTGAAAGGGGCCCGACGCATCGCTCACCAGTTTCGTCCCCCTGCTCATGCAGAACGAGTCGCAGAGGTGGCACACTGCCTGGTGAGGGGACATTCGTCCCCAGCGCCGAGCGCTGTCCGGCCGCAGCGCCCTCAACCTAACGAGCACCTCGCGCTTGTCGCGCTCGCGGGCCAGCGTCTTCACGCTTCCTCGGTGATGTCGGCACGGCCCCTGGCTATCACGCGCCGAGCAGCTGTTGTCCGCCGTGCTCGCGGAAGGCCGCCAGCGCTCGATCGCGTCCGGCTTCGGCCTCCAACAGCAGCGCCTGGAAGCGCGCATCGCCGCGTAACGGGTCGAAGGCGCGAGCGGCGGCAAGCGTCGGCGCGACGAAGTAGCTCTTGGCGACCGCACGGCGCAGGTAGTCGAGCCCCTGCTCGTGCAATCCCACATCGCACAGCAGCCACCCTTCCTGGAAGATGGCCTCCGGGTCGTCCATGATCTTGAGCGGGCCGAGGGGGGAGACGTCCCTCGCCATGCCGGCCGGCCGACGGTCGATCCACGCCATGAGCGTCTCGGTGTACGTCTGGAACGCGGGAAGACGAGATGCCTGGCGCACCTCGAGCAGCCCGCGTCGTGCCTCATCGAAGCGTCCGGCGAGCCCCAGGCCAATGACGCGGATGATGTCGTCGGCTCCAGCGATGAGGAGCGGCGGCTCGACCGAGAGCAGCCGATCGATGTCGCACGTCATGAGCAGCGTCTGCTCGAGGCTCGTCGGAACGTTCGGGTCGAGCCGGCGAGCCTCGTGGTGGGCGGAGATGGCCTGCTCGTAGAGCCCGCAATACCGACAGACGTGCACGAGCCCGGCGAACAGCTCCGGATCGTTCCCGTGACGCGCGGCTTCGCCTAACAACCGGACCATCGCGTTCGACGCCCGCCCCATGTCGGCCTCGAGCTGGGCGTAGAACTTGTGCGCCAGCGACAGCCGCGGGTTGAGCTCGAGCGCGCGGCGGAACGCCTCCTCCGCGCGTGCTTCGCTGTCTGGCGTGGCCGTCACGTACTTTCCGATCACGCGGTGGCAGCGACCGAGCTGAGCCCACGCCGGCGCGAAGCCGGAATCCAGCGCGAGGCATCGCTCGTACATCTCGCGTGCGCGCGGCAGCCCTTCGTACGTCCGGGCCAGCTCGTTCCCACGAAGGTAGAGCTCGTACGCGCGCGCGTTAGGCGGAGTCCGCGGCGAGGGCGGTGTCTCGCCGGCGGCCAGCGGCAGTGCCATCGCCTCGACGACCCGACGCGTGATGTCGTCCTGGAGACGAAAGAGGTCGCCCATCGACGCTTGAACGGAGTGCGACGCGAGCAGCGTCCCGCCCGGAGCCTCGACCAGCTGCGCGGTGGCACGCACCTGGTCGCCCGCGCGCATCAACGTCCCCATCACCACACGATCGACCTCGGCCTCGGTCGCGAGCGCCTTGAGGTCGGGCGCATCACCGGCGAATCGCGCGGCGACGGCGTTCGAACGCACGACGAGCGAGCCGATGCCGGACAGTGAGGTGGCGATCGCGTCCGATAGACTGAAGGCGAGGAAGTCCGTCTCCGGATCGGGACGAAGCACTCGAAACGGCAGAACGACGACGCGGGTGAGCGCTCGCGCGACGGTGGCGGTGTCTCCTTCGACACCGCGAACGGCGCGAAGCTCGTCCGCCATCGCCTCCGCCGTCGGTGGGCGATCGCCCGGACGCTTGGCGATTGCGCGACGGATCACGCGGTCGACGGCGGTGACCGCCGGCGAACCGACGAGCGCCGGCGGATGCTCGTGAAGCGTCGCATGCAAGCTGTCCACGAAGCTGTGTCCGGCGAACGCCGGGCGGCCGGCGAGCATCTCGAAGAGGATGGTCCCGGCGGCGAACAAATCGCTTCGGGCGTCGAAGCTCTCACCATTCAACTGTTCGGGAGCCATGTAGCCCGGTGTGCCGATGAGCATTCCGGTGCGCGTGAGATTCCCCGGTGCGCCGAGCGATTGACCGGCATCCGGATTGCTCGGTCGCGCGAGCCCGAAGTCGAGGACCTTCACTCCATGAGGTGTGAGGAAGACATTCGAGGGCTTGAGATCCCGGTGAACGATGCCCCGCGCGTGAAGCGCGGACAGCGCCGCGAGCATGCCGAGTCCGATCGAGACCGCGTCGGACACCTTCAGCGGTCCACGTGCGAGGCGATCGCTCAACGGCTCGCCCTCGAGCAGCTCCATGGCGATGAACAGCTCGCCGTCGTCCTCACCGATCTCGTAGAGCTGGCAGACGTTCGGATGGTTCACCCTCGCGGCCGCGCGCGCCTCGCGCCAGAACCGCTGCCGCGCGGTATCGTCGCTCGTGAGGGACGACATCATCTTCAGGGCGACAGTGCGTTCCAGCCGCTCATCGCGGGCGGCGTAGACGACACCCATCCCACCTTGTCCGAGCTTACGGTCGATGATGTAGTGACCAACGCGGCTGGGAGCGGCTGTCCGGGCCGAGCTGCCCTGCGACCCCGATGACGACACCGCGACACCCGTCATCCAGTCGTAGACGGCGCGCAGCCACCCTCGGGACGTGCTATCGAAAGGGCTCTTCGTCATCGGCTCGAGGCCAGCTCAGGAAAGGAGTGCGCGCTGATCATCTTGCTTGCCGCACGCGTCGGTCTTGCGAAACCACCCAGTGTGCCAAACCGCTCGCCTTCCAGCCATGTTCCGGGCCCGATCGGGCCGTTGAGCCCCTCCTGGGCGCCCCAACGGCCATGTCGAGATCTGCGTCGCGGCTCCGACTTGTGGATGAGGCGAGGCAATGGTCGCCCCGCCCTCGATCACTCACGACAGAACTTGCCAGGAGGCACCGATGCCAAGAATCACACCATTCCTCTGGTTCGACAATCAGGCGGAAGAAGCCGCGAAGCTCTACGTCTCGATCTTCAAGAACTCGAAGATCATCAGCATCGCTCGTTATGGAGAGGCCGGTCCGGGGCCCAAAGGTAGCGCAATGACGGTCGCATTCCAGCTCGACGGTCAGGACTTCACGGCGCTGAATGGTGGACCGGTGTTCAAGTTCAACGAGTCGATCTCGTTCGTGGTGCCCTGCAAGACGCAGCAGGAAGTCGACGACTACTGGAAAAAGCTCACGGCGGGCGGTGGCGAGGAGAGTCAGTGCGGGTGGCTCAAGGACAAATACGGTCTCTCCTGGCAGATCGTCCCAACCGTCCTCAACGAGCTCTTGAGCGATCCGGACCCCAAGCGGGCAAACAGGGCAATGAAAGCAATGCTCGGGATGAAGAAGCTCGACATCGCGGCTCTCAAGAAGGCAGCCGACTCAGCCTGATCGCCCGGGTGGTGATCGCCCGTCGCCGGGCAAACCCGCACGGCGATTCGGACGATCGCCGACACCGCGTGAATCGTAGCCGGCGATCTTGGAAGGAGAGCTTCCGAAGGAGTCGACCATGAACGCCCGGGTTGGGAGAATCGCCGCGATCGGTGCCGCGCTCGTCGTCGCGTTAGCGGCGGCGGCGCGGCCAGCGCTCGCTCACTGCGACAGCATGGATGGGCCGGTGGTGAAGGCGGCGCAGCGAGCGCTCGAGACGGGGAACGTGAACAACGTGCTGCTGTGGGTGAGGGCGAGCGACGAGCGGGCCATTCGCGATGCGTTCGCGCGCACCCTCGCGGTGCGCAAACAGAGCGCGACGGCGCGCGAGCTTGCCGACCTGTGGTTCTTCGAGACGCTGGTACGCGTGCACCGCGAAGGAGAGGGCGCATCGTATACCGGTCTCAAACCGGCGGGCGCCGGCGAGAACGCCGCCATCGCCGCGGCAGACAAGGCGCTGGAGACCGGGTCAGTCGCCAGCGTGGAGGCGCTGCTCATTCACGCGGTGCGCGACGGGCTGCGTGAACGCTTCGGAGCGACCCTCGCGCGAAAGAGTTTCGATGTGAACGACGTCGCGGCAGGACGCGCGTACATCCAATCGTATGTGCCGTTCATCCACTACGTCGAAGCCATTTACGAGGCGGCGACAGCCTCCGGACACGAGCATGCGAAGGCGGCGGAGGCCACTCCGCATCCAACGCCCTGACGGTCGCGATCAGCCTCCGGCGTTCCGCGCGTTGATGGTGACGATGATCGATCGGCGGCGCCGGAGCAGCTCGACCTCGGTCTCGCGGCGCGAGTCGAGGGCATCACGGAGCGATTCCGTTGTCGCGCGGGTTCCATCCACACGCACGATGACGTCTCCGACGCGAATCGGCGCCCACGACTCATCGACCTCGAGGACGAGCAGACCGCGAGCGCTTCCTTCGCCGAAGTAGGGCTCGAGGTCGTCACTGACGACCGTCACTCGAAGTCCGCGCAGATTCCCAGGGCTCTCGTCGGTGCGACGCTCGTCGTCATCATCGCCGCGGAGCCGCTCCATCCGGCGGCGTCGCTGAATCTCGATTACCTGCAGCCGCCGCTGGAGCTGCGCGATCTCACGCTCGGCCTCGGCGAGCGAATCCTGTACGGCGCCGGCTCTCTCTTCCGCGATGAGATGGCGAAGCTGCGCCTGGGTCTCGCGAAGCGACGCGATGACGCCCTGGATCGACGCTTCGTCGTCGCGGCTCCGCGCACGCGAGCGCACATCTTCCGCCTCCGACAGCCGGATCGTGACCGATCGGGATCGCGCGCCGGTAAAGACGCGCAGCTCGATGACATCGCCGGGTCGGAGGGAGCCGAGCTCCCTCGTGAGGCGCCGCTCGACGATCTCGCGCGCTTCCTGGCGGCCGACGTCCTCCGGTGAGACGCGCAGACTCATCCCGTTGACTTCGGCGATACGGTCGCGCTCCTGGACCCCGGCGCGGTCGGCAGGGCTGCCGGACACTACCGACGAGACGAGGACGCCGAGCGTGTCGCGGCTCGTTCCCGACATCGAGACCTCGATGCCGAGCATCGCGCGTGGGTCGGAATCCGCGTCCCCGGTTTGGGCGGTCGCCAGAGACAGAGGAGCGCTCAGCGCAACGGGGATCGCGCCGAGGACGAACATCCGGGCTCGCATTGTGGGCCTCTCGATCGAAGCGGTCGTCGCGAGGCAAAGCACAGGTGAGGCCGGACTTATGCGGCTACGGCGCCGCGGCGTATCTCGTTCGAGGATCGGTGGATGCGCCAACGACGCTCGCTGCCGGCGCGACTTCGGTGTCCGCGCCGTGTGACGGAGTGATGTCACCGCGAGCGCTCATGATTCGCGGCGGAGGCGTTTTCGCCATCATGGCCACGACGGTGTCGACGAGCGGCTTCAGCACAGCCGCGTTCGAGCGGACGTGCCCACCGGGTAGCCAGACGATTCGCTTGGGCTCTTTCGCGCTCTCGAAGAGCCGCTCCACCAGATAACGGGGCATCCGCTCGTCGTTTCGCGCGTTGACCATGACGAAAGGACGAGGCGCGACGCGGTGCACCCAGCGCTCGGGCGCCATCCTTGGGCCGTTGATGATCAGCGCCGAGAGCCCGGCGGCGAGTTGGCGGACCCCCGGAATCGGAATTTCGCGACGCATGCTCACTTCGAGCGGGCCATAGGAGCCAGCCGAGCCGTGCACCACCCACACGCGGCTGACGCGATGATCGAGCGCGGCGGCGATGGTCACGAACGGTCCGCCGAGGCTGACGCCCACGAGCTCGACCCATGTGGGATCGACGTCGCGCTGTGCGAGGAGGTAGTCGAGCGCGAGCATGATCGCCGGCGGCGTGTCGAGGAACGCCTGCCTGATGTTCGGAATGTCGCCGACGAACTCCAGCGCATCGGGCTTCGGCTCGCCCGCGTACGGGTAAGAGAGGGCGGCGACGATCATCCCACCGGCGTCGGGGATGAACTGCACCGCGTTACGTCCTCGGCGGTGGCCGCCGAGCAGGAGCGCGATGGGACGTCGCTCCGGACTCGCCTCATGGGGGAGGGGACGCTTGATCGTGAGATCGACCTCGATCCCGCTCGCCGCGCGAAGGGTGACGTTGCGGACCTCGTGTTTCCCCTCGATCGTCGGCGCGCCTTCCTCGACAGCCGCGAGGGCCGAGCGCCTGGCGATCATGCCAGGCTCGGGGTCGCGCGTGAGCCAGAGGCTTCCGGCGAGTCCGGCGAAGAGCAAGGTGGCGAGGATCCCCGCCGCGATGCGCCGGCGGTTTCGTTTACGGGGTGGAACTCGGTGCGGCATATGAGGCAGGCTACTCGGAGCGGCGAATTCTAACGAGTGCGCGGGGTCATACACGGGTGCCGGGGGTTTGTTACGGGCTCGCCGCTTCATCTCGCTCCGCGCTCGATCTGGACGACCCGCCCTTCCGCGGCGGAGAGCCGAGCCGCCTCGATGACGGCGAGCCCGGAAACAGCGTCCAGGGGATCCACCGGCGGCGGCGCGAGCCCGCGAAGGGCTTGCACCACACCCTCGTAGAAGCTCTTGAACGCGCCGGGATCCGTTGGGACTGAACGCACATCCTCGGCGGCGCCCAGCGTGCCGGCCTCTTCCGGCGGGTAGTCCCCGAATCCCGGCTCGTCGGGGCGGCGCCCTTCGCGCAGCTTAACCTCCTGCGGATCCTTCCCCCACTTCACGTACGCAGCCCGGGTTCCCAGCACGCGAAAGCGCGGGCCGATGTGCGCGGCGAGCGCGCTCATGAAGAGGTGCGAACGCACTCCCGTCTCGTGGGTCAACGCGACGAACGAGTCGTCATCGACCTGCACCCCAGGACGGCGACGGTCCAGCTCGGCGTAGACCGACCGCGCGGGACCGAAGAGCAGAAGCGACTGATCGATGAGGTGACTGCCGAGATCGTAGAGCAGTCCGCCTGCCTCTTCGGGCGTGCCCCGCTCTCGCCAGTTGTCCCTCGGAACGGGACGCCACCGCTCGAAGCGCGACTCGAACCGAAGCGGCTCGCCAAGCGCACCTTCGGCGAGAAGGCGGCGCAAGGTGATGAAATCGCCGTCCCAGCGGCGATTCTGGTACACGGTGAGAATGAGCCCTTTGCGTTTCGCCTCGCTCACCAGCGGCAGCGCTTCACGCACGGTCGTCGTGAAGGGCTTGTCGACGACCACGTTCAGGCCAAGCGCGAGCGCCTGACTCGTCAGCGGGGCGTGCGTGCGATTGGGGGAGGCGACGACGACCAGATCGAGCTCGGCGGCCGCGTCCCACAGGCGGTCGGCGGAGTCCACGATGCGTGCGTCGGGGTGGTT
>DASRHU010000143.1:0-14352 GCA_035650335.1 Gemmatimonadaceae bacterium
CACATCGCCGCCGCTCGCGACCATTTCAACCGGCGGAGCCGGTCTGGGCGGCGGGGTAACGAGTCCGGTGAACTGGGCCGAGGCCGCGGGGGCGGCGAGCAGCGCCGCGAGGATCACACTCAGAGTCGGGGTACGCACGACGGTAACCTCTCCATGGTGGGTTCAGCACCCGCCAGAGGGGCATTTCGCGTGCCCGAACGGCCCAGGTCGTCGAGGTAGTCAAGGTAGTCGAGGCAGTCGAGGGGGTGTCGACGTAAGGTGATCGTGGTGACGAAGTTCACCTCGACACCCTCGACTACCTTGACTACCTCGACGACCTCGGGGCCTCCGGCCACGCCCTCACGATCGCCTCGCCCATTCGCGCGATCGTCACCTGGGCCTCGTTGTCGATACGCCAACTTTGGTCCTGGTTCTCTTTCGTGAGGACGCACGCGACCACCCGACTCTGACGGAAGAACACCGCGCAGTCGGTTCGGACCTGATCGGTGCCGCCCCATTTGTGTGCGGACCGCACGCCGGTCGCGTATCGCAGCAGGAGCGCTGAATTGTCCCCGTTTTCGAGCATGCGCAGCATCACCGAATCGGCCGCGGGGCTCACCGCCTTCCCGCGCACGATGAGCTCGAGCAGCGTCGCCATCTCGTTGGGCGTCGTGACGCCGAAGCCGTACTTCACCGAGCTGTCCATCGCAACGCTCGCGATGCGAAGGAAGCTCTTGGAGTGAACCTTGGTGTGTGGCAGGCCCAGCTTCTCCATCGTCTCCCACACGCGACGGATGATGATCCGGTCGAGAATGAGGTTGGTCGCGGTGTTGTCGCTGAGCGTCATCATCAGCCACGCGGCGTCGCCGAGGGTGAGCGTCGCGCCCGGCTTGAAGAATTGAAGAACGCCGGATCCGGGCACCTGATCGATGGCGAGGACGGTCAGCGGGTCATCGAGCGAGATTCGCTTCTGCTCGATCAGGTCGAACAAGGTGACGAGAATGGCGACCTTGATGAGGCTCGCCGTCGGGAAGGTCTCGTCTCCGCGTCGCTCGAGTCGCTCACCGGTGTCGACGTTGCGCACGGAGTAGCCAACGACGCCGCGATGCGCGGCAGCGAGCGAATCCAGCGTCCGGCGAAGCGCGGTGGTGTCGGCGCGTTGTGGCGCAGGCGCGCTCGCCGGCTGCCCGTGGGCGCACGCGGGGAGCGCGAGTACCGCGAACGCGAGAGGCACCAGCCGACCATGGCGCCTCGGCACCGCGCGGCGCAGCCGCGACCGCATCGACCGACGCTCGTCAGGCGTCGGGGAACTCGTCCGCCTTTCGGCTCTCGACGAGCTCACGCTCTCCCGACGTCTTGTCGTAGATCGCCAGCACCTTGATGGTTTCGCCGGCGTATGCATCGAAGGTCTTGCCGTTACCCTTCTTCACGATGATCTCGTGCCCATCCTCGAATCGCAGGACGACGACGGGATGCTCGCTGTTCACGTATTGTTTACGAAGTTTTTTCGGGGCGGCGGGCATGGGGACAGGGGTGTAGGGTCCGGGGAAGATAGGGGTTAGGGCGAGAATGCGGAATACGGAAATCGGATTGCCGTTGACCCCATCGCCCCGCGAGGGTGTTGTTCGCAATCCGGATTCCGTATTCCGTATTCGTGCTCAGGTGACGACCGTTCGCTCCCCCGTGAACCGCCGCCATTCTTCGCGCTCGAGGATCTCGTCGATCGTTGACATCGACAGCTCCAGCTCGTCGTCGCTCGTGTAGAAATGCGGCGCGATCCGAATGCCGGCCTCGGGCCGATAGTCGACGAGGATGTCGCGCGCGAGCAGTGCTTTCGAGACCTCGCAGGCGTGCGGCACCTGGATGGCGACGGTCCCGCCGCGCCGCGCCACATCGCGCGGCGCGTGAACGTGAAGGCCGCGGTCGTCGGCCAGCTGAATGAGCCGCGTGGTCTGCCGAATGCTCTTCGCGCGAATCGCCTCGACGCCGGCGCGCCGCACAATGCGCGGCCCCTCGATCGCGGCATATAGCGCTGGAATCACCGGCGTTCCGTTCAGCCAGCGAAAGACATCGGGCGCGTAGTCCATCTCCGGCTCGAAGTCGAACGGCCGGGCATGCGCCTGCCATCCGGTGAAGGCTGGCTCGAAAGCGCTGCGCACGCCTGGCGCGACGTAGAGGAAGCAGGCGCCCGGTCCCCCGCAGAGCCACTTCAGCACACCGCCGGTGACGAAGTCGGCTCCGCTCTGGCGCACATCGACGGGGATGACCCCGATCGCGTGAAAGGCATCGAGCGCGACGAGCGCGCCGGCGTCATGCGCCGCACGGCAGATCGCATCGACATCCATCACGTACGCGGACCGGAAGAGTACATGGGAGATCGACACGAGACGCGTTCGCTCATCGATCGAATCGATCACGCGCTGCGCATCGACACCGATCCCGTCATCGCTCTTGACCACCACGATGCGCGCGCCAAGACGCGTCGCGAGCCGATCGTAGACGTAGCGTACCGACGGAAAGTCGAGCTCGGTCATCACGATCGTGTCGCGCGGTTTCGTGTAGTCGAGCGCCGACAGCACGGTGGCGTGGGCGCTCGTGACGTTGGCCATCATCGCGATCTCGCCGGGGCCCGCACCGATCAACGGCGCGATCTCGTTCCCGACGGTGACCGGCATCTCCCACCACCCCCGGGCCCAGGCACGCACCCCAAGCTCCGCCCACTGATCGACGTAATCGGCGAGGCGCTCCGGCACTGTACGAGGCATGGCGCCTAGCGAGTTCGACACGAGGTAGGTCGTCGTCGCGAGAATCGGAAACTCGCTGCGGTACGCCAGCAGCTTGTCGGTCATGGGGTACGCTCCCGCCGCGCTCGATGCGCACCCGAGAGGAAATAGAGCAGCGCACCAGCCGCGAGGACCGCGCCGACGATCGCGAACTCCCGCAGCGTCGCGCCGGCCAACAGCCACAGGATCACGGCGACGGCGAGGACGGGGATCACCGGTCCGCCAGGGACGCGGAACGGCGTCGCACCCTCCACGCGGACATCCCGGCGGCGCAGCACCCAGGCCGCGATGCAGCACAACAAGTAGAGAATCAGCGTCGAGACGGTGGCGAGGACAGCGAGGCCACCGAATGAGCTCGTGATGGCGAGAAGCGCACAGATCACCGCCTGCGCGACGATGGCGACGTATGGTGTGTGAAACCGCGCGTGCACCCTCGCGAACGCGCGAGGGAGTACGCCGTCGCGCCCGAACGCGAACAACGCGCGCGGCGTCGCAAGCATCATCCCGCTGGAATGGCCGAAGGTGGAGATCGCCGCTCCAACGCCGAGCAGGACGCCGAAACCGGGCGAGACGGCGCGAGCGGCAGCGGCGAGCGGGGCCGGCTCGGTGGCCAGCGCAGGGCCGAGGATCCCCTGCGCGACGAGCTGCACCGCGATGTAGAGTAGCGTCACTCCGATCAGCGCAATGAAGAGCGCACGCGGAACCGTCCGCGCGGGGTCCTTGACCTCACCGCTCGGCACCAGGGCGCTCTCGATGCCAGCGAACGCGAAGAAGAGCACGATCGACGTGCGTCCGATCTGTCCGATCGTCGGCGACTCCGCCCAGGCGAGCTGCGCGGGATTCATGAAGAAGGCGCCGACGACGACGAGCGCGAGCAGCGGCAGGAGCTTGGCGACGGTGACGATCTCGATGAGGCGCGTCCCCTGGCGAACGCCCCGCACGTTGACGAGGGCCAACGTCGTGAAGAGCGCCGCGAGAAGAATCGATCGCCCGGGCTCCCCGCGGAACACGGGAACGAACGCCCCTACCGAGCTGGCGAACACGCTCGCGACCGCCGCCGTCGCGAACGAGGTCACAAGCCAGAGCAGGAGCCCGCTGAGGAATCCAATGAATCCCCCAAGCGCCACCTCGACGTAGCTATAGGGGCCACCGGAGAGCGAGACGCGACTCCCCGCCTCCGCGAAACAGAGCACGATCAATCCCATCGCGATCGCGCAGACGATGTACGCGACCGGTGCCGCTGCGCCGAGTCCTTCGGCCACGTCCTTGGGGAGCCCAAAGATTCCCCCGCCGACGATGACGTTGAACGTCGTCGCGGCGAGCGCCCGAACTCCCAGGGCGCGTACGAGTTGGCGCTCGACGGTGAGCGCTGCCGGGTTCGTCATGGGCGGCAATCTGCGATGGCCGTGCACGATTGTCAGGTAGGAGCCCACGCACCCGCCCCGGGCATGGCCCGTGCATTTCCGCTTGCTCGCACGCCGCGCGTCCCCCCTACCCAGTCGTCGAAGGAGAGCTGCCATGCCAATGCGGTCGAAGGACGAGCTGTTCGAGCACGAGCTCAAGGACATCTACGATGCCGAGCACAAGCTGAAGGGCGCGCTCAAGAAGCTCGCGACGAAAAGCAAGGACGATCCCGAGCTGGCCGATCTGTTTACCTCGCACCTGCGGGAAACGGAGGTACAGATCGAGCGCCTCGAGGAAGTGTTTCAGACGATCGAGAAGAAGGCGACACGCAAGCCGTGTGAGGGAATCAACGGCTTGCTCAAGGAGCACTCCGAGATGATGCGTGAGGAAAAACCGGTGGGCGACGTCCTGCGGTCCGTGAACATTGCATCGGCCCTCAAGACCGAGCACTATGAGATGGTGGCGTACCAGTCGCTGATCGATCTCGCGCGCGACCTCGGGAACACACGAGCGTCATCGCTCCTCGAGCAGAATCTCGCGGAAGAGCAGAACGCCGCGTCGAAGCTCGAGCGCCAGGCGAAGCGCGGACGTGCGACACGCGCCGACTGAATTCGAGTTCGTTGCTCTCCGGCGCCGACGTGAACACCCGCGGCGCCGGGAGCGTGCAGGTCGTGGACTATCCCTTTAACCCCACACATCGTGAACGCCCGATACCTGCTGACCGCCGCGGCCGTGTTGCTCACCCTCGCCGTGGCACCGCGCGCTGGAGCCCAGGCCAGCCAGACGCAAACGTCCCCCACCGGTCCGACCATTCTCGCGGCGAGCGCCGCGGTGCGTCCGGAGCTTCGCGTGAGCGAAACGGTCCCGTACAGGCTCGACTTCCGGCGAGAGCTACGCCGGAGCGAGAGCCTCATGATCGTCGGGGGTGCCATCTTACTCGCCGGCGCGATCATCGGCGACGACGCCGGAACGATCATCATGATCGGCGGAGCCGCGATCGGCATTTACGGACTGTATTTGTACTTGCAGTAAGAGCGGGCCAGGGGCCACGGGCCAGGGGCCAGGGGGAGGGTGAAGGGACACAGTAGCGCTGCGACCCTTGACCCTCCCCGTGGCCCCTGGCCCGTGGCCCCTGGCCCCGCTTCAAGGGTGAAACCGAACTCCCCCCTACTCGTGTACCACAAGGGAGAGAGGAGCTCCGTATTAAGAGAATAGCACTGGTCCTTGGCGGCGGCGGACTCAAGGGGTTCGCCCATATCGGCGTGCTTCGCGCCCTCGAAGAACGTGGCATCGAGCCCGTCCTCTTCGCGGGCACGAGCATCGGCGCGCTGATCGCGTCGGCGCGCGCCGGTGGGATGAGCTATCTCGAGATGGGCGAGCGTGCGCGGACGCTTCGGCGGCGTGACCTGTTCCGCATCAACCACATGGGGATGATCATGGAGCGGATGCGGTCGCCTTCGCTCTATCTCGAGCAGCCGCTGCGCCAGCTGTGCGACGCCATCTGCCCGCGAGGAACGTTCGAGGAGCTCGGGACTCCGCTGCTCGTCAACACGGTGGACATCGAGCGCGGCACCCAGGTCGTGTGGGGACTCCCCGGTTTGCGGCATGTGCCGATCGCCGATGCCGTGTACGCATCGTGCGCCCTACCCGGCTTCTTTCCGCCCGGACGCGTCGATGCGCGCACCTGCGTCGACGGCGGAACGATCGACAATCTGCCGGTCGCGATCGCGGCGGTGGGGATGGATGCCGTGATCGCGGTTGACGTCGGCAACACTGATCTCAGTCACTCGACGGACGTGAGCACGCAGGGCTTCGCGGCGATCTACATGCGCGCGGCGAGCGTGATGATGCACGCGCTGCAGGAAGAGCCGCTGTCGCAGTGGGGCGGACCGCCGATGCTTCTCATTCGTCCGCGGGTATCGCACCACGGGTGGTTCTCCTTCTCCAATGCCGCGGCGCTCATTCAGACGGGATACGAGGCCGCCATCGGTGCGCTCGACCGCTCGGCGGCCGCGCTGGGGTCGGCGGGCGGCGTTCATCCGCGTCGTCGCGTGCGCCTCAGCGTGGACCGCGATCGGTGTATCGGATGCCGCACCTGCGTCGGGCTCGCGCCATCGATCATGGCCATGGACGGACACGGGAAGGCATTCGCCCGCGAGGCGATTCTCGAGTGGTCCCCGGCCGACGGCGAGTTCGTGCGGCACTGCCCGACGTCGGCGATCATCGCCGAACCGATCGGCAAGGAGGATGAGCAGGAGCGTCCCCGGCGGGCGTCGGCACCCGAGGAACCGATGGCGGCAGACTAAACGCCGCGATCCTGATTCATGAGGGAGCGCACCGCGTCGAGCACGGCTTTCGGATCGGCCGGCTTCGCCAGGTAGGCGTCCGCTCCAGCTTCTCGAATCTGACGCACCTCGTCAGACAGCGCATGCGCACTCAGCGCCAGCACGCGTATGTCTCGCAACGCCCCGTTACTGCGCACCGCGCGCAGCACCTGAATCCCATCCATCCGGGGCATCTGGATGTCGAGGACGACGGCGTCGGGGTGGCAGCCCTTCATCGACTCGAGCGTTTGCTCGCCGTCGTGGGCCTCCAGAACGTTGTAACCCATCGCCTCGAAGTAATGGCGCAGGATGACACGAGTATCCTCGTGGTCGTCCGCGACGAGGATCGTCTGCTTGCGATCGACCTGGTCAGGGGGCATGCGAGGTGATGCGCGCAACGGGTGTGCCATCTCCCGAGACCCGGTTCAGCGCGGTCCCCGCGAGACGCTCGTAGGCGTCCACGGCGGCGCGAAGCTCAGCGATCTCGATATGCTCGTCGTCGCGATGCGCGACGTTGATCGATCCCGGACCAAAGAGATAGGGCGTTCCCCACGCCGAGAGCACCGGAACATCGGTCGCGTACGCGACGACCGAGGTCGCGAACCCCGGCGTCGTGGCCAGCCGCATTGGCGCGACGCGCACGATTTCCTCGATGTCCACGCGGCCGGCGACCGCTCCGCGCACTCGCGCCAGAATCTCGTCGATATCCGACACCACGCGAATCATCACGCGGGCGTGTGCCTCCGGTGCAAGGACGTTATCGGCTACCCCACCCGCCACGACGCCAATGTTCAGCGTCGTGTCTCCAAGCACGGGATCGCTCGGGAGCTCCAGTGCGCGCACGTCCTGCAGGACGTCGAGCAACAGGTGAGTCGCCGACTTCCCGAGGTGAGGATACGCCGAATGCGCGGCGATGCCGCGGGCGCGAAGGATGAGGCGGAGTGCGCCTTTCGTCCCCACCGCGATCGTGCTCTCGGTGGGCTCGCCATCGATGAGCGCGCGACTGGTCGTCGGCCATGCGTTGGCGGCGTGCGCGCCGTCATGAGTCGTTTCCTCTCCGACGACGAACAGCAGCGCGACGGGCAGCTCACGCGCGCGAAGACGCTCAGCGGCGCAGATCATGGCCGCCGCGATGCCCTTCGCATCGCAGGCGCCGCGACCCAGGAGACGCGCGCCCTCCACGCGCGGTGGAATGAAGGGCGGGACGGTGTCGAGGTGCGTCGATAGCGTGACCAGCGGCGTCGCACTCGAGGTCGCGTGGATGTTGTCGCGCCCGTCGGAGACCGGGATTCGACGCACCGTCCAGCCCTCGCCTTCGAGCACGGTCTGGGCAAAGCGCACGACCTCGCCCTCATGACCGCTCGTCGAGTCGATGCGCATGAGCGCGACGGCGAGATCCACCGGATCGAGCGTCATCAGCGTGGGGAGGGCATGGCGGATGGAGGAAGCGCGCTTCCCGCGCCGAGCGCAAGAGCCGCCCGCGATCTGGCGGGGGTTTTCTTCGAGGCCGTTCGCTGCTATTCACCGAACATGGAACGACGGCTGCTGATCGTATCGAACCGGCTCCCGGTGACCGTCACGGTCCAGGACGGCCGTCCCGTCGTGTGCCGGAGCGTGGGCGGGCTGGCCACGGGGCTCCGCGGGCCACACGAACAATCCGGTGGCCTGTGGATCGGATGGCCGGGAAGTACCGAGGGGCTCACGCCGGAGTCGCAACGCAGGCTCGACGCCGATTTTCAGGCGATGCGAGCGGTTCCCATTGCCCTCGACGCCCGCGAGGTTGCGCTCTTCTACGAGCAGATCTCCAACGCCGTCCTTTGGCCGATCTGTCACGATCGCATCGACCGGCTTCCCCTGCACGTCGATGGGTGGGATGTGTACGAGGCGGTCAATGCGCGCTTCGCCGACGCCGTCGCCGAGCATTACCGGCCCGGTGATCTCATCTGGGTGCACGATTACCAGTTGCTGCGCGTTCCCGCCCTGCTCCGCGAGCGGATTCCCGACGCGCGCATCGGGTTCTTCCTTCACGTGCCGTTTCCCAACCCGGAGATCTTCTTCACGCTGCCTAACCGGCACTGGCTCGTCGAAGGGATGATGGGCGCCGATCTCATCGGCCTCCACACGCGTCGATATCACGGCCACTTTCGCGCGGCGTTGCGACGTCTCTTCTCGGTCGAGGCGGACAACACGGGCACGGTGCGCTGGCGCTCACGGCGCGTGCGGCTCGGCGTCTTCCCCATTGGCGTCGACGCCGCGGACTTTGCCCGGCGTGCGTCGACGCCCGAGGTCGACGCGAAGACGCGAGAGTATCGGTCGGCGAAGATGCGGCTGCTCGTCGGCATCGATCGACTGGACTACAGCAAGGGCATTCCGCGTCGCCTGATGGCGCTGAAGCGGCTCTTCGCGCGATACCCGCAGTGGCGCGAGCGCGTTCGGCTCGTACAGGTGGCGGTGCCCACGCGCGATCGCGTGGATGCGTATCGCGGCTTTCGCCGCGAGGTGAGCTCGCTCGTGGGCCAGCTCAACGGTGAGCTCTCCACGCCAACGTGGACACCGATCCAGTACATCCATCGCAGCATCCCGGACGACGTGCTCCTCGCCCTGTACCGTGCCGCGGACGTCATGCTGGTGACTCCGCTGCGGGATGGGATGAATCTCGTCGCGAAGGAATTCCCCGCCGCGCGGATCGACGACGATGGTGTCCTCGTGCTGAGCGAGTTTGCCGGCGCCGCCGATGAGCTCACGGATGCGATCCTCGTGAACCCGTACGACGTGGACGGCACCGCCGACGCGATCCATCGCGCGCTCACGATGGATGCGACCGAGCGACAGCATCGCATGCGACGTCTGCGGCAGACGGTGCAGGCGTACGACGTGCACCGGTGGGCGTCCACCTTTCTCGATCAGCTCGCCGCGCCCCAGCCGGAGTAGCCGGCCTCGAGAACCGAGGGGTTCACCACGGATGACACGGATGGGACCGTAACTGCCTGTTTGGTCCCTGGCGCCGATAACTCTCCACGCGCAGGTCCAGGCCTTTTGTCGTTATCGCGCGAGGAGGGTTCATGCCGCAGAAAAGGATCCGGCCTCTTCCGTCCAATTCGTGTCATCCGTGATGAACCCCTGGGTTCTTGATGCCCGATCGCCAGGATGCGGGCGAGCCCGGGCGCGTCAGCGCGGCAAGCTGATCCGACGCACCTGGATCGTGTGCACGAGGCGCGTCGCCGCGATCCAGCGTCCGTCGGGCGAAACCTGTGGGTGCAAGATGTGCGCGTTGCCACTCGTCAGGCGACGCGGCTGGCCTCCGGCGGCGGGAATGGCGAAGAGCTGCATGCGGTTCGCGGTGAGCGCGCTGTAGATCAGCGTCCTGCCGTCCGGCGTCCAGTCCACGCCCCCATACGTGCGCATCGGGTAGTCCACCAGCTTGCGCGCCCGGCTCCCGTCCGCCCGCACGATCCACAGCGCGTGACGCCCGCCGCCCATTGCCTCCTCGATCGCGATGTCCTCGCCCGTCGGCGACCACGCCGCCATCTCCGCGCCGGAGACCACTTCGGGCATCGGAAGCGACATCGTGGATGCCGCCCGCCCGGTGGCCGTGTCGAACGCGATGACGAACGGGACCGATGTGCGCGTCGCGCGAGCGCGATCGAACGAGGTGAAGAGCAGCCGCGTGCCGTCCGGAGACCAGTCCGGCGACCCCGCCTCGAGGCCGAAGTCGGTGAGCCTCACCTCCGCCGCCCGGGTCGCCCCCGCGGCCCGCACGTAGATGTCATCGGTGGAGCCTGGCTCCCCGTAGCGCACCACCGGAGCGGACGACCGATGCGAGTGATAGGCGATCCACAGCCCGTTAGGCGACCAGACCGGCGGAAAGTCCTCGTGGTAGCCGACGATCAGCGGGCTGGGGCGGCTGGCGGCCTGGGCGGCCGTGTCGAGCTGCACGGCGCCACCATCCCAGTTGAGCGCCCAGTCGGCGGCGCGCCAGTCGCCGTAGAAATAGCCGAGCTGCCGACCGTTCGGATGCCAGGTCGGCATTTGTGCTCCGGTCATTACCGAACGCGGCTCGCCCCCGTCCACCGGAACCGTGACGAGCGATCCCTCGACGTGCGCTGACGTCCAGTACAGGCTGCCGCCGCCGAGCATTGGGTTGGCATCGTCGCCGCTCGTCACCGCGACCGCGCGGCGGGCGCCGGTGATGAGATCGATCTCGTAGATGTCGAGGTCCCGATCGGCGCGCGGATCGTGGCGGTCTTCGGGGAGCGGCGCACCGGCGCTCGCCAGCGCGACGTATGCTCGCGTCCCCGAGGCGGAGACAGCGATCGTCCCTCCCGGATATGGCTCGGCATCGAGCCGCCGTGCGACGGCGCGCATTTCGCCCGAGCGGACATCCACACGATGCAGCGCGGACAGCCCCGCATCCTCTGGCAGCATCGTCAATAACGCCGACCCGCCTGGATACCATGCGATCGCGCTCGCGCGCGTCGGCAGCGGTATGGTGCGCCGAACACCGCGGATGTCGACGTGCAGGTTCCACTGCCCGCCGGCGCTGTCCTGATACGCGATCGACGCGCCATCATCCGACCACGACGGAACCGCGGTGGACGGCACGTCAACGCGCCGCCGCCTTCCGCTCCGATCCCGTTCGAACCACCCGTTCTCGGCGCCCTCGCGCCCGCGTACCGCGATCTCTCCGGATGGGCGGATGACGACACCGGTGACCTGATCGACACCCGCCCACGCTTCCATGGGAAGCGCGCCGTGCACGACATCGATCAGAGCGACATTGCCGGCGCTGACGAACACGAGACGGCCGCCGTCAGGCGAGACCGATGTCGCCCGCGCGAAATACTCCTCGAACCAGGTCGCTACGTCATGCGTATGAACGACCTCCGACGGTGTCGGCACGGACGGCGCCGGAGCCGCGGCACACGCGCCCATCACTGCCAGCAGGCCGAAACCACCGGCGCCCCTCGCGAGTTTGTCGAATGAAGACCGCATCCTGCGAGTGTGCGCTCGGGGGACCGGTGCCGTCAAGCTATTTGCAGCGCGCGCTGAGGAACGAGGGCGAGCGGCGTTGCGCATTCCTCGGTCCTCGTCCTCGTTCCTCATTTGCGCGTTTAGGATAGATTACGTCGTATGACATCCCTCGACTCCTTCGGCGCTTCCTCCACGCTGACCGTGGATGGGACGTCGTATGGCATAGCACGTCTCGGCGCGGTCGCCGCGCTGCCGAGTGCGACCGTGGAGCGACTCCCCGTGACGCTCCGCATTCTGCTGGAGAACCTCCTCCGCAACGAAGACAACGCGTTCGTCAAGGCATCCGACATCGAAGCGCTCGCGCGGTGGGACGTGCGCGGCCGTGCCGAGCAGGAGATCGCCTTCCGGACCAGCCGCGTGCTGCTGCAAGACTTCACCGGCGTTCCGGCAGTCGTCGATCTCGCCGCGATGCGCGACGCCATCGTGCGGTTAGGCGGCGCCCCGAAGCGCATCAACCCGCTGCAGCCAGTGGATCTCGTCATCGATCACTCGGTGCAGGTCGATGAGTACGGATCCGACGCGGCCTTTCTCATCAACGCGGAGAAGGAGTTCGATCGCAATCGGGAGCGGTATCAGTTCCTGCGCTGGGGACAGGAAGCCTTTCGGAACTTCCGCGTCGTTCCGCCGGACACGGGGATTGTTCACCAGGTGAACCTCGAGTACCTCGCCAGTGTGGTGTTCACGGACGACGAGCGACGGGCCTACCCAGACTCGCTCGTCGGCACGGACTCGCACACGACCATGATCAACGGCCTTGGCGTGCTCGGCTGGGGCGTCGGCGGAATCGAAGCGGAGGCGGCGATGCTCGGACAGCCGCTCTCCATGCTCATTCCCGAGGTGGTCGGGTTCAAGCTGTTCGGCAAGCTGCCTCCCGGAACGACGGCGACCGATCTGGTGCTGACCGTCACGCAGATGCTGCGCGCGAAGAAGGTCGTCGGCAAGTTCGTGGAGTTCTACGGGGCGGGACTCTCCAGCCTCTCCCTCGCCGATCGCGCGACGATCGCGAACATGGCTCCAGAGTACGGCGCGACGGTCGGATTCTTCCCGGTCGATCAGGGAACGCTCGACTACATGCGCTTCACCGGACGCGATCCGCACCGGGTGAAGCTGTGCGAGGCCTATTACAAGGAGCAGGGCCTTTTCCGCACCGACGACACCCCAGATCCGGTGTTCTCCGACACGCTGGAGCTGGACCTTTCCACCGTCGAGGCGAGTCTCGCCGGTCCGAAGCGTCCGCAGGATCGCATTCCGCTGAAGATGGCGAAGCAGAGCTATCGCGAGTCGCTGCGGGTCGAGCTCGAGCGCGCCGGGACGCCGGCGGGTGTCGCCGCGGCGACGAAGAAGCTCGCCGTATCGGCCGAGCCGGAGCTGGCGATGTCGGCCGTGGCGACGAAGCCCGACGAGCAGCTGCACGAGCATACGGGCGTCAAGGTCGAGATGAAGGGCGAGACGTTCTCCCTGCGTCACGGCGCCGTCGTCATCGCCGCGATCACGAGCTGCACGAACACGTCGAATCCATCGGTCATGCTCGCGGCGGGGCTGCTGGCCCGGAACGCGGTGGCGAAGGGGCTGCGCACCAAGCCGTGGGTGAAGACGAGCCTCGCTCCGGGATCGAAGGTAGTCACCGACTACTACCGCAAGGCGGGGGTGCAGGAGGCACTGGACACGCTCGGCTTCAACCTCGTGGGATACGGATGCACGACGTGCATTGGGAACTCCGGCCCGTTGCCGCAGCCGATCACCGACGCGATCGAGCAGAACAAGCTGATCGTCGCGGCCGTGCTCTCCGGCAACAGGAACTTCGAGGGTCGCGTCAATCCGCTGACGCGGTTCAACTACCTCGCGTCGCCGCCGCTCGTCGTGGCCTATGCGCTGGCCGGCCGCATGGACATCGACCTCAACACCGAGCCGTTAGGTGTGGGCGCCGGCGGACCGGTGTTCCTGCGCGACCTCTGGCCGTCGCCCGCCGAAGTAGAGCAGGAGATCCTGCGTTCGGTGAAGAGCGAGATGTTCCGCTCGCAGTACGCCAACGTGTTCGAGGGCGATGATCGGTGGGGGGCGCTCGATGTCCCCACCGGTGAGACGTTCGCCTGGTCGGATACCTCGACCTACGTGAAGAACCCACCGTTCTTCGACGACATGACGCTCGAGCCGCCGGGCGTCCGCCCGGTGCGGCGCGCGCGCGTGCTGGCGATGCTCGGCGACTCCGTGACCACCGACCACATCTCCCCGGCCGGGAACATTCCCGCGGCGAGTCCGGCGGGGCGCTGGCTCATCGAGCACGGCGTGAAGGTCGCCGACTTCAACTCGTACGGCTCGCGGCGCGGCAATCACGAAGTCATGATGCGCGGGACGTTCGCCAACATTCGCTTGCGCAACGAGCTCGTGCCGGGAAAGGAGGGAGGCTGGACCGCCTTCGAGAAGGGTGGCGAGTCGACGCCGATCTACGACGCTGCCATGGAATATCAGCATCGGGGAACCCCGCTCCTGGTCATCGCCGGCAAGGAGTACGGCACCGGATCGTCGCGCGACTGGGCGGCGAAGGGGACGCTGCTCCTCGGGGTCCGCGCGGTGATCGCCGAGTCGTTCGAGCGCATCCACCGGTCGAACCTCGTCGGGATGGGTGTCATTCCGCTCGAATTCAGCCCCGGCGAGTCACGGCAATCGCTCGGCCTGACGGGTTTCGAGACATACGACATCGAAGGCCTCGACGAGTCGATGCGTCCGCGGGCGCGCCTGACGGTTCGAGTCGCGCCGGCTGATGGCGCACCCAGAACGTTCAAGGTGATTTCGAGGATCGACACGCCCGAGGAGCTGAGCTATTACCGGCA
>DASRHU010000144.1:0-3898 GCA_035650335.1 Gemmatimonadaceae bacterium
GCGGGCGCGTGTCGAGCGAATTCAGGATCGCACGTTCGAGCTGCGCAACCTCGCGCTCGATGCGGTGCTCGCGCTCACGCGTGACATCGCCGCCGCCGCGCGCGCCGACAGCGGCAACGCCAAGCTCACCGCCGCGCGCAACTTCCAGCGCAAGGCGCAATTCCTCACCGATTTCGTGGAGGCTGAGAACTCGATGGGCTTCCACGCTCCGCAGGAGGCGGCGCGCCTGTTAGGGCACGCCATTGACTACGCGCGGCGGGGGCAGGTGGCTTTGAGATGATGGGCCAAGGGCCCAGGGCCAGGGGCCACGGGGAGGGTGAAGGGTTCACGGTAGCTCCGTAATCCTTCACCCTCCCCGTGGCTCTTGGCCCGTGGCCCAGGGCCCAGTCTCGGTCATCCGCAGCACCAGCGTCGCCGCCACCGTCCCCGCCAGCACGAAGAGTACGATCGCGGCGACGTAGCGTTGCGCGGCGGTCACCAGCACCCAGAACATCAGCAGGAAGAGCGCGGAGGCCCGGGTCACCGTATCGGAGAGCTCGCGTCGCGTGGTGACCGTGGCGCGCTTCGACCAGAAGCGGCGAATTCGCCCCACGCGCAGACCAGCACTGACCGCGCTCGCCAGAAGGAGGACGGCCGAGATCTCGTAGAGAAGGTCGGCGAGAAAGAAGGCGTTCGCCCTTGCCGCTACCACGTACGCGGCGGCGCTCGACGCACCGATCGTCGCGCCCAGGAGGAAGAGCGCCTCGCGCGGCGACCGGGACGCCGCACGGAAGAGAAAAAGGACCGTCAGCCCGATCGTCAGACCGATGGCCGCGCGCGCACTGATTGCCGTCGGAGCACGGAGCGGTGCTCCGACGATCGGCGCGACGAGCGGCGCTAGAGGCGCCGCCGCGAGCCCAACCTTCAGTACTCGCCAGGCTCGAGGATAGTCGAGCCAGCGCACCCCGCGCTCAGCGAGTCGGCGGCGTCATCCGCCGCCCGCTCACCTCATCCACGTGGATGCGAAAGACTATCGTCCGCTGCGGAACCGGATCGCGCGTGGTAAACGCATCGGGGAAGCGCTGCTGAATCGCTGCCACCGCCGCCTCCCACGCATCCGTATCGGTGCCTTGGGGCGAGAGCAGATAGAGCGCGCCATGAACGACGACACTGCTCCAGTCGAAGCTGCCATACAGCTCATCGACCTCGAACGCGACCCACCGGTGGTGGCGTAGCTTCGCCACCTTCTGACCGGGCGCGGTGCGGGCGTAGATCCAGCCGTCCGCGCAGACGTAGTTGATCGGAACGATGTCAACCGCGTCGCGGAACGTGTATGCGAGTCGCCCCACGTGATTGCGGGCCAGGAGCTTGATGGACTGCTCCCGTGTGAGCGTGACGGTCCTTGGCGCCCTCGCGCGCACCGGCCGCGGCGTGCTCGTTGGCGTTGCGACCGCGACGTCCGTGAAGATCTCCGGCGTTTCGGGCATGGCCGACCATCCTTCGTCAGTGAACACGGCGATCCGCGCTGCCTCGTCGGGATCATGTACTCTCGACTGCCTCAACGCTATCGGCGGGGACGCGCGAACTCGTCAGGGAATCCCCGACTGAATGGCGTGTGCGTGCTGACTGGCGCGCCTCGCCCTGGACCGGATGTTACGGCATGCGTGATTCGAGACGTTGGTGGCTGCTGGTTCCCTCGCTGACCCTGCTCATCCTGGCGACGGGCGGCGGAATCGCTCTCACGGGCCGACCCGCGGCCGCACATCAGGTGCTTCTTGCAGGCCTCGTGCTCGTCGGGCTCCCGGTCATCCTCCGCACGGCGCGCGGCGCCGCTCGAGGTCACTTCGCCGCCGACATCGTCGCCGCGCTGGCGATCGCGAGCGCTATCGCCCTCCAGCAGCCCATCGCCGGTCTCGTCGTCGTGCTCATGCAGACCGGCGGCGAAGCGCTCGAGCGATACGCCGAGGGACGGGCGTCGGCGGCGCTACGCGTGCTGGAAGAGGCAGCGCCGCGGATCGCGCATCGTCTCCGCGACGGGAAGACCGAGGACGTAAACGTCGATCTCATCGAGGTCGGCGATGAGCTGCTCGTCAGGCCTGGTGAGATGGTTCCCTGCAACGCGCTGGTGATCGAGGGTCGCTCGCACGTGGATGCGTCGGCGATTACCGGAGAGCCGGTTCCGATCACCGCCGAGCCGGGGGTAGAGCTCCTCAGCGGCACGCTCAATCAGGAAGGCGCGCTGCATCTTCGGGCGCGCGCGGTCGCCTCGCAGAGCCAATACGCGCGCATCGTCGAGATGGTCCGCACGGCGCAGGCGAGCAAGGCGCCGCTCCAGCGCCTGGCCGACCGATACGCGATCTGGTTCACGCCGTTGACCCTCGCGGTGTGCGCGATCACCTACTTCATCACGCGCGATCCGTCGCGCATCCTGGCGGTGCTCGTCGTCGCGACGCCCTGTCCGCTGATCCTCGCCACGCCGGTCGCCATCATTGGCGGCATCAATCGCGCGGCCCGCTCGGGGATCATCGTCAGGCACGGTGGCGCGCTCGAGCAGCTCGCGGGGGTGACGGCGGCCGTCTTCGACAAGACGGGGACGCTGACGATCGGACATCCTGAAGTGAGCGAGGTCGTCGCCAGCGACGGAAAGGGGTCCGATGCTGTGCTGGCGCTCGCCGCCGCGGTCGAAGAGCGGTCGGGGCATCTCCTCGCGCGATCGGTGGTGGCCGCGGCACGGGCGCGGGGACTGCCCATCGGCGAAGCACGGGCGATCGTCGAGACGCCGGGGCGCGGCGTGACGGGCGAAGTGAGCGGGAGCGAAGTTGCCGTCGGCTCCCGGGCGTACGTGCAGGAGCGCTATCCCGCGCTCCGCCGGACCTGGGCGCATGCGCCGACGGACGTGCTCTCCGCGCACGTGGTCATCGACGGTGCGCACGCGGGGATCATCGAATTCGCCGACCAGCTGCGTCCCGAATCGGCGCGGACCATCGCCGAGCTCCGTCGAGAGGGCGTGAAGCGGATGGTGCTCCTGTCCGGTGACGATGCTCCGACCGCGCGCGCCATCGGCGCCGCCGTGGGAATCAC
Source organism: Gemmatimonadaceae bacterium (assembly GCA_035650335.1). Classification (GTDB taxonomy): domain Bacteria; phylum Gemmatimonadota; class Gemmatimonadetes; order Gemmatimonadales; family Gemmatimonadaceae; genus JAICNG01. The sequence continues at coordinate 3,061 of DASRHU010000144.1, forward strand.
CGATGCTCGCGGCGACCTCCTGCCGCAGGACAAGGTCGCCGCTGTGGTCGAGCTCGTGAAGGCGGGCGAGCGAGTCGTCATGGTCGGCGATGGCACGAACGACGCACCCGCGCTCTCCGCGGCGACGGTGGGAGTCGCGCTGGCGCACCAGGGTGGCGTCACCGCCGAAGCCGCGGACGCCGTCCTGTTGAGCGACAACATCGGTGAGGTGTCGAAGGCGGTGCGCATCGGGAAGCGGACGATGCGCATCGCACGGCAGAGCATTCTCGCCGGCCTCGGCGCGAGCGGGGTCGCGATGGTGTTCGCCGCGATGGGGATGATCCCGCCCACCGCGGGAGCCTTTCTTCAGGAAGCGATCGACGTCGCGGTGATTTTGAACGCCCTGCGAGCGAGCAGGTAGCTCAGGGGTCAGGAGTCAGGAATCAGGAGTCGGGGGGTGTGAGGGTGTCGGTTGCAGGAGAGAACGGCACCAAGGGATCAGGTGCCGAGTCGTTCTCTCCTGGCACCTTCAACCTGACACCTTCAACCTGACACCCCCTGAGGAGTCAGGAGTCAGGAGTCAGGAGTCAGGGGGTGTCAGGGTGTCGGTTGCAGGAGGGAACGGCACCGAGCGATCAGGTGCTGGGTGTTCTCTCCTCCCACCTTCAACCTGACACCCCCTGAGGAGTCAGGAGTCAGGAGCCAGGAGTCAGGTGCTGGGTGTTCTCTCCTGACACCTTCAACCTGACACCCCCCTGAGGAGTCAGGAGTCAGGAGTCAGGAGTCAGGGGGTGTCAGGGTGTCGGTTGCAGGAGGGAACGGCACCGAGCGATCATTTGCTGGGTGTTCTCTCCTGACA
>DASRHU010000145.1:0-15522 GCA_035650335.1 Gemmatimonadaceae bacterium
TCGCGCAGGTGCTGTTCTTCGAGGGCGATGAGGAGCCGGAGGTGTCGTACAAGGACAAGGCCGGCAAGTACCAGAAGCAACAGGGCGTGACGCTGCCCAAGCTCTAGAAGAACATCACCGCCAGCAGGACGAGCACGACGATGACTCCGGCGACCGAGAGCCACATGGTCATCCCCTTCCCGGCCGATACCTGGGCAAGCGTGCTTTCGTTCTTGCCCCGCGGGCTTCGGCGCCGCTCCTCGCCAACGTGGGCGCCGTGGTCGGCGATGCCGGGCGTATCCGGAACGGCGTCGGCACCACCGAGCGCGGCTTCGTCGAGCCGCGTTGGTTTGGCGCGCGGGGGGGCGTCCCCGCCGGGATAGGTTTTGTCGATGGGCCGGCGCGGCGACTCGTCGCGCGGTGTTGGTGCGGTCACGGGCGTCTCCAGTGGCGTCTGCCGGTTGGGAGTGCACCAACTGCGCCAGAAGGCCGAGGTTGTCGAGGGTGTCGAGGGTGTCGAGGGTGTCGAGGTCGTCGAGGTAACAGGTGGTCGAGGTCGTCGAGGTCGTCCGGGTGGTCGAGGGCCTCTCTGCGCGCCCGCCTCGACTACCTCGACGACCTCGACGACCTCGACGACCTCGACGACCTCGACTACCTCGACCTGGGCCTCAAAGCCCTCCCTCTCGCCGCTCGACCTCGGCCGCCCCAAAGACGGAGGCCCGCAGAAAGTCGCGGTTCATCCGAGCGATGACGCTGATACTGATCAGCTTCGGACACGCTTCCTGGCACTCGCCGATGTTGGTGCAGTTGCCGAACGCCTCCATGTCCATCTGCGAGACCATGCGCAGCACACGCTTCGACCGCTCCGGCTGTCCCTGCGGAACGAGGCCGAGGTGGGCGATCTTCGCGGCGGCAAAGAGTGAGGCGGATGCGTTGGGGCACGCGGCAACGCACGCTCCGCATCCAATGCACGCCGCGGCGTCCATGGCCGCGTCGGCGTCGTCCTTCGGCACCAGCATGGCGTTCGCGTCGGGCACGCCGCCGGTCCGCGCGCTGATGTAGCCGCCGGCGGCGATGATGCGGTCGAACGCCCCGCGATCGACGACGAGATCGCGCACGACGGGAAAGGCCTTCGCCCGCCACGGCTCGACGACGATCTCAGCGCCATCTCTGAAGCTGCGCAAATGCAGCTGGCACGTCGCTGTGCCGCGCATCGGCCCGTGCGGAACGCCGTTGATCATCAACCCGCACGAGCCGCATATCCCCTCGCGACAGTCGTGATCGAAGGCGATCGGCTCCTCACCCTTCGCGATGAGGCGCTCGTTGACGACGTCGAGCATCTCCAGAAACGACATGTCCGGAGACAGATCGGCCACGTCGTACGGCACGAGCCGCCCAGGCGCCGTGGGGCCGGCCTGACGCCAGACACGCAGCCGGAGGTGCATCGTCGTCACTTGTAGCTCCGTTGCGCGAGTTGGACGTTCTCGAAGACGAGCGGCTCGCGATGCAGGACCGGCTCGGCGTTCTCCCCGGCGTACGCCCACGCCGCCACGTAGGCGAAGCGATCGTCGTCGCGCTTCGCCTCGCCATCAGGCGTCTGGTGCTCCTCGCGGAAATGTCCGCCGCACGACTCCTCTCGGTGCAGCGCGTCGCGACACATCAGCTCGGCGAATTCCAGGAAGTCGGCGACGCGATTGCCCTTCTCCAACGCCTGGTTCAGCTGCGCGTCGCTCCCCGGCACCGTGACGTTCTCCCAGAACTCGGCCCGGATCTCCGGAATGCGTCGCAGCGCCTCCCGAAGGCCGGCGGCGTTGCGCGCCATCCCGCACTTCTCCCACATCAACGTGCCGAGCTCGCGATGAAACGAATCGACGGTCCGCGAGCCCTGAATGGCCAGCAGCCGCTTCGTCCGCTTCGCGACCGCTTCCAGCGTACCACGAACCTCGGAGTGGTCGGCGCCGACCTTCTCGAGCTTCGTGGACGCGAGGTAATCGCCGATCGTGACCGGAATGATGAAATATCCGTCGGCGAGACCCTGCATGAGCGCGCTGGCACCGAGCCGGTTCGCACCGTGGTCCGAGAAATTTGCCTCGCCGAGGACGTGAAGACCGGGGACGGTGCTCATGAGGTTGTAGTCCACCCATAAGCCCCCCATGGTGTAGTGCACGGCGGGATAGATCCGCATCGGCACGGCGTACGGATCCTCGTCCGTGATCCGCTGATACATCTCGAAGAGGTTGCCGTATCGCTCCTCGATGGTGTTCCGCCCCAATCGCGCGATGGCATCAGCGAAATCGAGATAGACGCCGCGACCGCCCGGCCCGACACCCCGCCCCTCGTCGCACACCTCCTTGGCGGCACGGGATGCGATGTCGCGCGGCGAGAGGTTGCCGAAGCTCGGGTACTTGCGCTCGAGGTAGTAGTCGCGCTCGCTCTCGGAAATCTCGTGAGGCGGTCGGTGATCCCCCACCCGCTTCGGTACCCAGACGCGGCCATCGTTCCGCAGGCTCTCCGACATCAACGTCAGCTTTGACTGGTACTCTCCGCTGACGGGAATGCAGGTCGGGTGAATCTGCGTGAAGCACGGGTTCCCGAACGCGGCGCCTCGCTTCCACGCACGGAACGTCGCGGTCACGTTCGATCCGCGCGCATTCGTGGACAGATAGAAAACGTTGCCGTAGCCGCCGGTCGCGAGGACGACCGCATCGGCGAGATGGGCCATCACTTCGCCGGTGACGAGATTCCGGGTCACGATCCCGCGGCACCGGCCATCGATCACGATGAGATCGAGCATCTCCGTGCGTGGATGTAGAACGACGGACCCACGCGCGACCTCCTTCAGCAGCGCCTGATAGGCGCCCAGGAGCAGCTGTTGACCCGTCTGCCCGCGCGCATAAAAGGTGCGCGACACCTGCGCACCGCCAAACGACCGGTTGGCGAGGTAGCCGCTGTATTCGCGCGCGAACGGAACGCCCTGGGCGACGCACTGATCGATGATGTCGACACTGATCTGCGCGAGACGGTAGACGTTGGCCTCGCGCGCGCGGAAATCGCCGCCCTTGATGGTGTCGTAGAACAGCCGCCAGATGCTGTCGCCGTCGTTCTGGTAGTTCTTCGCGGCGTTGATCCCGCCCTGTGCGGCGATGCTGTGGGCGCGTCGCGGCGAATCCTGGAAGCAGAAGCAGCTCACCCGGTATCCAAGCTCGCCCAGCGATGCGGCCGCCGAGGCCCCGGCCAATCCAGAGCCGACGACGAGCACCGAGTGTCGCCGCTTGTTCGCGGGATTGACCAGCCTCATCTCGAAGCGATGACGATCCCACTTCTCGGCCAGCGGGCCCGAGGGGATCTTGGCGCGAAGCTCCATCGAGGCGGCCTAACGAATGACGCCGAGGAGCACGGCGATCGGAACGCTCACGAACCCGAGCGGCACGAGCACCGCGATCACGGTGGCGAGCCGGCGCCGCGCCGGATTCACGCGCTCGTGCTCGATGCCGAGCGTCTGAAACATGCTCCAGGTGCCGTGGTAGAGATGTAGAGCCAGCGCCGCCATGGCGGCGACATAGACGCCGGCGATCCACCACACCCGAAACGCCGTCGTCACGTTGTGATACGGCGCGAGATGGATGAAGGCGGGGTGGGCGTGTCCCGTCGTGAAATGAAGGATGTGGTAGATCACGAACAGCAGAATCGCGACGCCACCCCACCGCATCGTTCGCGAGGCCACGCTCGAGCCCTGGGGCTCGAAGCGCTTGTACGCCATCGGGCGGGCGCCCCGGGTCCGGATCGCGAGCTGCGCGGCGGCAACGACGTGCAGGATGACCGACGCGAGCAGCACCACCCGTACGCCCCACAAGAGCACGGGAAGCTCGCGCAGCTTGGCCGCATACGAATCGATCGCGGAAGCGCCGACGAAGATGAGCAGATTGCCGGTGACGTGCGCCAGAATGTATCCCAGGAGCACGATGCCCGTCACCGCCATCACGACTTTCTTCCCGATCGTGGAGCCCCAGAACCGAACAACCGGCATCGCCGAGCTCAGAGCTTGAGGACGCTCATCGGCTCACGCACGGCGTCGGCGCTTTTCGCGAGATCGCTGCGCTCCTGTGGCGTGAGCTCCACCTCGAGGATTCGCTCCAGCCCCTTTCGCCCGAGCTTGCATGGGACGCCGAGAAAGAGCCCGGACATTCCGTATTCGCCCTCGAGCCAGGCGGCGCACGGCAGCACGCGCTTCTTGTCGTGCACGATGGCCTCCGCCATCTGCACGGCGGCGGCCGACGGCGCATAATACGCGGACCCGGTCTTGAGGTACTTCACGATCTCGGCGCCGCCGTTGCGCGTGCGATCCACGATCGCATCGAGCGTCTTGCGGTCCATCAGCTGTGTCACGGGGATGCCGCTCACCGTCGTGTACGAGATCAACGGCACCATCGTGTCTCCATGGCCGCCGAGCACCATGGCCTGGATGTCTTCGACGGAGACGTCGAGCGCCTCCGCCAGAAATGAGCGATAGCGAGCGGTGTCGAGCACGCCCGCCATGCCGAGGACGCGCTCGCGCGGGAACCCGGTCACCTGCTTCGCGACGTACGACATGACGTCGAGCGGATTCGACACCATGATGATGATCGCGTTCGGCGACGAACGTTTGACGTGCTCGGAGACCTGCTTGACGATGCCGGCGTTGGTGTTGAGGAGGTCGTCGCGCGACATCCCGGGCTTGCGCGCGATCCCGGCGGTGATGATGACGATGTCCGAGCCGGCGGTTTCGTCGTAGCCGTTGGTTCCGATGACGCGGGTGTCGAAGCCTTCGATGGGCGCCGACTCCCACTGATCGAGACCTTTCCCCTGCGGAACGCCCTCGACGACGTCCACCATCACGACCAGCCTGGCGAGCGATTTCTCCGCCAGGCGCTGCGCCGTCGTCGCGCCAACGTTGCCAGCGCCGACGACGGTGATCTTGTTGACCATTGCGGTTGTGTGCGCGTTGTGAGTTGACGCGCGAAAGCTATGCGGGGCTGGCGGTTCGGGCTAGCTCGTTGCGCGACGAGCCTCTCGGAACGGCGGAAGGCCGCAGAGGCTGCGGCAGGGTCCGGCTTTGTTTGGCCGCAGATGCACGCAGAATACGCAGATGGCTCGACGCTCCGGAACCACCTTTCTCGCCGGTGTGAAGTTCACAAAGCCTTTTTTTTGCTGACCGGCACGCCAGGTCTTTCTGCCGACAAGAACCAATCTGCGTATTCTGCGTGCATCTGCGGCCAAACAAAGCCGGAGCTATCCGCCCACCTGCGAAAGCGCGCGCAAGCCTCCAACCTTCATTTGCAGCAGCGCGTGCTCGCGCGGCTTCTCGGCCAGTGCGCGCTCGTAGAGCGGGACGAGGTCTTCCCCGCGGCGGAGCGGCTCGCGGAGATTCACCTCATGGTCGCCGAACAGGCACGTTCGCAACCGCCCGTCCGCCGTCAGCCGCACCCGGTTGCACGACTCGCAGTAGGTGTGCGTCATCGGCGTGATGACGCCGATCGATCCCGGTGCGCCATCGAAGCGGTGGTACCGCGCGGGTCCGTTGCCTCGCGCCGGTCCGCTCGCCTCGTGCAGCGGCGCCACCCGAGCGACGCGAGACAGCACCTCGTCGCTCGGCACGACGTGTTCCCACGTGAGCGAGCGAAGGTCACCCACGGGCATCAGCTCGATGAAGCGCACATGCCACGGGTGCTCGAGCGTCAGACGGGCGAAGTCGAGGATCTCATCGTCGTTGATCCCGCGCATAACGACCACGTTGATCTTGATCGGATTCAGCCCGGCCCGCTCGGCCGCGAGCGCGGCGCGAATCGGATCGAACGGAAGGGATCGCCTGGCGATGGCGGCAATCCGGTCGGGACGCAACGAGTCGGCGCTCATGTTGATGCGATCCAGCCCCGCGTCGCGCAACGAGCCCGCCATCGACTCCAGCTTCACTCCATTCGTCGAGAGTGCGATGTCCTCGATTCCCGCTACGGCACGAAGGAGCCGGACAAGCGTCTCGAGCTGCGGACGGATGGTCGGCTCGCCGCCCGTGATGCGCACGCGTCGCAACCCGAGCGGCGCCAGCTGTGCGACGATCGCGGCGATTTCCTCATACGAGAGGATCTGTTCTTTCGGCAACCACTCGAGGCCCTCGTGGGGCATGCAGTACAGACACCGGAAGTTGCACCGGTCCGTCACCGAGATCCTGAGATACTCGATGCGCCGCCCGAACTGGTCGACGAGGGTTTTCACGGTGCGACTTCGGTCCGGGTCGCCGTCGGATCCACCCACTCGCGAGTCCCGTCGACGTAGGCCTCACGCTTCCAGATCGGGACGCGGCGCTTGAGCTCCTCGATCACGTAGCGTGACGCGTCGTACGCTTGCGCGCGGTGGGGATGCGCCACGGCGATGACGACACTCGCGTCTCCAACCGCCAGCGCGCCAATGCGATGCTCCACGACAATGGCATCGGTCTCGAAACGCGATGCGGCTTCGGCAACGATCGCGTCCAGCTCGCGCGCAGCCATGCTCTCGTACGCGGTATACTCGATGCCGCCGACGGCGCGCCCCTCGTTGACCTCTCGCACCGTGCCAACGAAAAGCACCGACGCGCCATGAGCGGTCGCAGCGACTTCCGCGAGAAGCGCCGACGGATCGAGTGGGGTCCGCACGATGGCGACGCGCATCAGCCGCCCGCGACAGCGGGGATGACCGCAACCTCATCGCCGGCGCGGAGCACGCGATCCTGTCGCGCGTAGCGTTCGTTGACCGCGATGAGCGGCGCGGGCGGCAGACGCCCCTCTCGATCCATCCCCCGCAGACGCTGAAGGAAATCCCCAACCGTCGATCCGTCCGGGACTTCCAACTCCATCCGGTCCCGGCCGAACGCCTCGGCGTAAGACGCGAAGAGCAGCGCGGTAATCGTCATACTGGTACTCTCGCGAACGCGCTGTGGGCTGACAAGGGCGATGCTGAAATACGAAGCGCGCCAGAACCCAGGCGGTTCCGGCGCGCTGTCATTCGCGACACTCGCTCTCAGGCTTCGCTTTCACTCGCCTCGGTTTCCTCGGGCTCGAAGTCCTCGATGCCGGCGACCATGGCGCGTAACTCCTTGGACGGCTTGAAGACCGGCACCGGTCGCGCCGAAACCTCTACCGGCGATCCGGTGCGAGGATTCCGCGCCATCCGCGTCTTGCGGTGCCGGATCTTGAACGTGCCGAATCCGCGGACCTCGATGTTCTTCTGCTCCTTGAGCGCTTCCTTGATCGCGTCGAGGAAGGCGTCGACCACCCGCGCACAGTCCTTTTTTGAAATCATCGGGCCGGCAGTCCGCGAAATCTGCGCGGTCACGCGCTCGACCAGATCGGCTTTCGTCATTCGAGGGCCTCGTGGGGAGACGGCCGACCATCCTCGATCGGTGCGTCGAACATAGGACCTTACCTATTGTGTGTCAAGCGCTTGGCTCGCTTGGCACTAGCGCCACGCACCGCCTCGAGGAACTCTCCGAACAGCGGACGGGCGTCGTGCGGACCCGGTGCGGCCTCCGGGTGATACTGCACCGCGAGGATCGGCATCTCCCGATGACGCATCCCCTCGACGGTTCCGTCGTTCAAGTTGATGTGCGTGACCTCGAGCTCCGGCGCCCCCGGAATTCCGCCTTCGCTCCCCTGCACCGCGAAGCCGTGATTCTGCGAGGTAATGAGAACGTGTCCCGTGTCCAGCTCGCGCACCGGATGATTACCGCCCCGGTGGCCGTAGGGCATTTTCACGGTCGTCCCGCCGAAGGTGAGCCCCAAGAGCTGATGCCCGAGGCAGATGCCGAAGATCGGGACACTTTCCGCCGCGATCGCCTTGATGATTCCTGGTGCGTACGACACGGCCGACGGATCGCCCGGTCCGTTCGATAGAAACACGCCATCGGGCGACATCTCCATGACCTCTTCCGCCGGAGTGTCGGCGGGGACGACCGTCACATGGCAGTCGTGCTCCGCGAATAACCGCAGGATGTTGCGCTTGATTCCGTAATCATAGGCGACGATGTGGTGCGGGGCCGTGGGATCGCCCCATTCATAGCGGTGGCGTGTCGAGACACGCGACGCGAGATCCAGCCCCTCCATGGACGGGCAGGCATCGAGAGCGGCGAGCGCCTCAGCGCCCGGCGTCTCGCCCTCGGCGATCACGCCTCGCATCACGCCGATCGACCTCAAATGCTTCGTGAGGCGACGCGTATCAACTTCTTCGAGAATCGGGATTTGAGAAGCGCTCAACCAGCTTCTCAGGTCACCGGTCGCGCGCCAGTTGGAATACGTCGATGACAGCTCGCGAACGATCGTCCCCGCAACCTGGGGTCGCGCCGACTCGGGATCCTCCGTGTTGATCCCGTAGTTCCCGATCATCGGCGCGGTCATGACGACAATCTGTCCCTGATACGAGGGATCGGTGTAGACCTCCTGATACCCGGTCATGTTCGTGGTGAACACGACCTCGGCGACCCTTGGCGCGATCGAATCGCGGAGCCGGCCGCGAAAAAGGGTTCCATCTTCGAGGAGAAGGAACCCTGGGCGAGACGCCGGTCCCGCGCTCGCGATCACGGCTGCGGCGTCGGCGGCGGGGCGCCGGGCTGCTGCTGTGGTGAAGCCGGCGCGTTCTCGAGCGGGATCGGCGCTTCGCTCGCACCCGGGATCGGTGTCGCCGGCGCGGCCTGCTCTACCGGCTCATCGAGCACGGAGCGGGAGGTCGCCGCCCGCGAAGACATCAGTGAGAGAACGAAGCCGAGCAGGAGGAAGCCACCACCCAGGTACCAGCTCGCCTTGGTGAGGACGTTGCCCATCTGCCGCGTTCCAAAGAACGAATCCGGAGACGTGCCGACGCCGCCGAACGTGGCGGCCAGCCCTCCGCCTTTCCCCGACTGAAGGAGAATGACGACGATGAGCAGAACGCTCGCGAGAATCAGGATGGCGATGAGGAAAGTATACATCGGCGGAGTGAAGGGCGTGACGGCTAAGCTTGTAAAGCTACGCGAGTTACGAAACTCGGTCAAGGCCGCTCACGAACGCGCGATCGTCGCCCACCCTTCCGCGTCGAGACTGGCTCCGCCGACGAGCAGACCATCGACTCCAGGGGAGGAGAGAATGGCCTGTGCGTTCCCGGCATTCACGCTTCCGCCGTACAGGATCGGGATTTCCTTCGCACGATCGCCGGCGAGCTGCACGAGCGCGGTCCGGATGACGGCGTGAACCGCGCTGGCGTCGCGCGGCTCGGCGGTTTGTCCGGTGCCGATCGCCCATACCGGCTCGTACGCGACGAGCATTTGCGCCATGTGCGCCGGGTCCAGATCCGACACGCCCGCGCGGAGCTGTCGCAGGACGACCGTGTCGGTCTCCCCCGCTCGCCGCTCCTCGAGCTTCTCTCCGACGCAGAGCATGGGGCGCAATCCCGCTCTCGCGGCGGCCGCGCATTTCCGGCGCGTGTCGTCATCCTTTTCGCCGAAGACGTGACGACGCTCCGAATGCCCGACGAGCGCGAACCGCGCGCCCGCATCGCGCGCGATGGGCGCCGAGATCTCACCGGTGAACGCGCCCTTGTCTTCCCAGTGGATGTTCTGGACGCCGAGCAGAATGTCCTGCCGTTCTTTCGTGGCGTCGACCAGCGCCGGTAGCGTGGCCGCTGGGGGGAAGATGATCACCGACCGATCGCCACGCCGCGCATAACGAGCCAGAAAGGTGCGCATGAACGCCCGCGCGTCGCTCGGCCCGTGGTTCATCTTCCAATTGGCGGCGAGCACAGGCTTGCGCATCACGTCCTCGCGTCGTCGAGCACCGCCACACCCGGCAGGGTTTTTCCTTCGAGAAACTCGAGCGATGCGCCGCCGCCGGTCGACACGTGACTCATGCGGTCCTCGAGACCGAACCCGGCAACCGCGGCCGCGGAGTCACCGCCTCCCACGATGGTCGTCGCGCCGCGGCCGGTCGCCGCGGCCATCGCATCGGCGATACCGCGAGTGCCCTTGTCGAACGGCTCCGTCTCGAAAACGCCCATCGGCCCGTTCCAGACGACCGTCCTCGCACGCTCGATCTCCGATGCGAAGCGCTCGACCGAGCGGGGACCGACATCGAGCATCGCCTGGTCTGCGGGAATCGCATCGCGTGCCACGGTCCGCGCCATCGACGCCTTCTCGATCGAGGGTGCGACGACTGCATCCTCCGGGAGCAGCAGCTTGTCCCCACTGCGCGCGAGCAGGTCCTTCGCCATCGCGACGCGATCCTCCTCGACGAGCGACCGTCCCGTTTGCAGTCCCATCGCGCGGAAGAAGGTGCACGCCATCGCGCCGCCGATCACCAGGCGATCCACCTTCGGGAGCAGCTGCTCGATGACGTCGAGCTTGCCTGAAATCTTCGCGCCGCCGAGCACCGCCACGAAGGGACGCTCCGGGTTCGCGAGTGCGCTCCCCAGGTAGCGGAGCTCCTTCTCCATCAGGAAGCCCGCGACCGCCGGCTTGAGGTGATGAGCCACGCCTTCCGTGGAGGCGTGAGCGCGGTGCGCGGCACCGAACGCATCGTTCACGAAGAAATCGCCGAGCCGCGCGAGCGAGCGGGCGAGACGCTCGTCATTCGTCTCCTCGCCACCGAGGAAGCGAGTGTTTTCGAGCAGGAGGATCTCGCCATCCTGCAGCGACGCCGTCGCTTTCATCGCCTCGTCGGTGTCGGTGGTCTCGACGAAGCGCACGCGTCTCGTCGTCAGGCGCGCGAGGTGCCGCGAGACGGGTTCGAGCGAGTATTTCTGCTCGGGTTTTCCTTTCGGGCGACCGAGGTGCGACAGCACCACGACCCGGACGCCACGCTCGGCCAGATACTCGAGCGTCGGCAGCGCCGCGCGAATGCGCGTGTCATCCCCGACATGACCGTTCTCATCGAGCGGCACGTTGAAGTCCACGCGCACGAGTGCCCGACGTCCGCGAATCGCGGAGTCGGGCAGATCGGCGACGGTCAGCTTGTTCAGCGCGGCGGGCACTACTTCCTGCTGCCCACCATCTTCAGGACGTCCACGCATCGTGACGCGTATCCCCACTCGTTGTCGTACCAGCCGCACACTTTCACGAAGGTTCCGTCGATCACGTTCGTGCTCTTGGCATCGATCACGCACGAGAACGGATTGCCGATGAAATCGACCGACACCAGCTCCACCTCGGTGTAGTCGATGATGCCCTTGAGCGGTCCGCTCGCCGCGGCGCTCTTGAATGCCGCGTTCACCTCCTCGACGGTGGTGGGCCGCTCGACTTCGACGACGAGGTCGACGAAGGACACGTCGGGCGTCGGCACGCGGATCGAGATGCCGTCGATCTTCCCCTTCACCTCGGGAATCACGAGCGACGTCGCCTTCGCGGCTCCCGTCGTGGTCGGGATCATCGAGATGGCGGCCGCGCGGGCGCGCCGCAGATCCTTGTGTGGGAGATCGAGGATTTGCTGGTCATTCGTGTAGCTGTGGATCGTCGTCATCGATCCGTGCTTGAAGCCGAATTTTTCGCGGACGACCTTGACCATCGGCACCAGGCAATTCGTGGTGCACGAGGCGTTCGAGATGATGTGGTGGCGCGAAGCGTCATACTTCTCGTGATTCACGCCCATGCACAGCGTGATGTCTTCGCCCTTGGCCGGGGCCGAGATCACGACCTTCTTCGCTCCGCCGGCGATGTGCGCCTTCGCCTGCTCGGCGTTCGTGAATCTGCCGGTCGACTCGAGGACGATCTCCACGCCCAGATCCTTCCAGGGAAGCTTGCCAGGCTCCTTCTCGGAGAGCACCGCGATCTCGTCTCCGTCGATGATCACCGACTTCTCCCCCGCGCGGACATCGCCCTTGTACGTGCGATGAACCGAGTCGTACTTGAAGAGATGCGCGAGGGTCTTCGTATCGGTCAGGTCGTTGACGGCCACGAAGTCCAGGTCGGCACGCTGCTCTTTCGCCGCGCGCACCACTTGCCGTCCAATGCGGCCGAACCCGTTGATGCCTACACGTATTGCCATTGAAGGTCGAACTCCAGTCGAGAATTAGCGCTGGTCGCCGCTCGCGGGCGCCCGGCCGAATGTCACGAAGCTCACGATGCGTGCGCCGCCGTCGAGCAAAGCCGTCGCACACTCCACGAGCGTGGCTCCGGTCGTCACCACATCGTCCACGAGCACGATGTGCGCACCGCGGAGGCGCTCGCGCGTGCCGGCAACCGCACGAAATGCGCCGGAAACGTTGCGCCGCCTCGCTTCTGGTGTCAACCGCGTTTGCGTCTCGGTCGAGCGCGCGCGCACCAGCACATCCGTCCACGCGGGCATGGTCCACCGGCGCGCGAGCGCCGCCGCCAGACACGCGCTCTGGTTGAACCCTCGCTCACGCTCGCGTGCCCCTGACAATGGAACGGGCACGAGCGCCGTTCGTTCCCGCATGACATCCTCCGGCCACGACAGCCGCGACATCCGCTCCGCCATGGGTTCGGCGAGGGCGTGCCATCCGGCGTACTTGAGCTCATGGACAATCGCCGCGCCGGTTCCGCGATCGATCCAGCACACCGATCGTCCACTGCGCACGTGGGGCGGAAGCAGGTCGCACCACGTGCACCGGCGCACGCCAACCGGATGACCACACCGGTCGCATCGCGGCGCCGCCAGCGTGGTGACGCGATTCCAGCATCGCGCGCACGCCAGCCCGTCATCGCCGCGATCGTTCAGGCGGCCGCAGACAACGCATGCGCGCGGCAAGAGCAGCGCGAGCATCGCCCCTGCCCAGTCGCGGACGCCGGCGATGGGAGCGATCACCGCGGCACCACCGCCGCGGCGAGCGCGGCACGCATGACATCGCGCGGCGCGACGATTCCCAGCCACCACTCGAACGCCAGCGCGCCTTGCTCGAGCAGCATGCCTAACCCATCCGCCGCCACGTGTCCGCGCTCACGCGCCGCTCTCACCCACGCCGTTTCGCCCGGCCGATACACGAGGTCGAGCACCGTGGCATCCGCTCGGAGTGCGTGAAGCGCCACCGGGAACGGATCGTCGGTGCGAAGGCCAAGTGAGGTCGTGTTCACGACGAGCGTCGCATCCTCCACCGCGTCCTCCGCATCGCGTGCAAGCCGCGAGACGATCGGAAAGCGCGACGCCAGCTCGGCGGCGCGAGAGGCGGTGCGGTTGAAGAGCGTGACGCGCGCCCCCGTCCAGCGTTCGAGCGCGGCGAGGACGGCGGCTGCGGCGGCGCCGGCACCCAGCACCGCGACACGCGCACCGGCGCGCAGCGCGCCGGCCTGGCGAGCCAGGGCATCGAATCCTCCGACATCGGTATTGGTTCCCTCGAGCTCGCCGTCGTCACCGATGCGAAAGGTGTTCACCGCGCGCACGCGCGACGCAACCGGATCGAGCCGCGTGCACCGACGGCCGACTGCCTCCTTGTGCGGTATGGTCACGTTGCCACTCGCACGCGCCGCCACCAGTCGGCGAAGCGCGTCGTCGAGCCCGGCGGGCGGGACATCGATCGCCTCGTAGACGAGCGGCAAGCCAACGTGCCGGAGGGCGGCGTTCTGTAACGCTGGAGACAGCGAGTGCGACACCGGGTGTCCGACGAGGACGAGACGCCCCGGCGCCCGCCTCACGAGCGTCCGGGGGCTCGCTCCGCGGCGATGCGCTCGATGGCGTGCTGGACTTCGCGATCGAGCTCGTCGAACGCGGCACGATAGACGTCGAGGTCGCCGCCAAACGGATCGGTGATGGATCGCTCGCTGCGACCCCTCGAGGCGTACGACGAAAGGAGGTGCGTCTTCCCTGTTCCGCCGAGCGCTTCGATGCGCTCGAGGTGGTGCGGGCCCATCGCGAGGATGAGGTCGCTGCCGCTCACCAGATCACGCGTGAGGAGGCGCGCCCGATGTGTCGAGAGGTCGAGCGACCGCTCCATCGCGACGAGGAGCGCACCATCGGACGCCGGCGCGCCATCCCATGCCGCCGTGCCCGCGCTGCCGACCTCGAGGTCCGACAGATTGCGCTCAGCCGCGAAGCGTCGGGCGAGCGCTTCGGCTATGGGACTGCGACACGTATTGCCCGTGCAGACGAAGAGCACGCGCATCGACTCAGGCATCTCCAATGAGGTCCGGCACGCTCTCGCGCAGCGTCGCGGCGGCGATCGCTCCGGGGCGAATCACCCGGGGACGAGAGCCTGTGCAATCTACTACGGTTGACGGCGGCGAGGAGGATAGACGGCCGCCGTCGAGCACCCGCAAGATCCCGCGCGCCATGGGATCCGACCACTGCGCGACGATCTCCGACGCGGCCATCGCCGCGGGCGACCCCGGACGGTTCGCGCTCGTCGACGTGATCGGCCGGCCGTATCGCTGAATCAGGCGCGCCATCCCCTGATGGGACGTCCACCGAACGGCGACGCCGCCCTCGGGCCCGCGAAGGCGATCCGGAACGCGACGCTCCCCGCCTGGAAGCACGAGCGTCAACGGCCCTGGCCAGTGCCGCGCCGCGAGACGCGCGGCATCGCCCGTGAACCGAAGATCCAGCCGGGTGACCATGTCGCTCGACGAGATGAGGATGAGGAACGGTTTCCCCGCCGGACGGCCCTTGAGACGTACGAGGGCGTCGACAGCGGCGTGATCGACCGCTCCGCCGAAGCCGTACACCGTCTCGGTGGGATACGCGAGGACGCCGCCCACCTCGAGATGGGCAATGGTTTCCGATGCCGCCGCCTCGATTTCCGCCGGAGACCAGAACGGAATCGCGCGCGGCCCCGTCACGTGGCGACCCGCGTCATCGCTTCGACCAGCGCGAAATCCGACTCCTCCGTGACCTTCGCCGCGCGCTCACTGCCACGGACCACCACGACCTCGGCGCCCTGCCGCTCGCATAACGCGGCGCAGTCGGTCGCGTACGCCTGTGCCCGTTTCGCCTCCGAATACGCCCACTCGATCATGTCCCGGGGAAAAGCCTGCGGGGTCTGCGCACGCCACAGCCCGTCACGCGCGACCGTGCGCACGATTCGACCTTTTGCGTCCACCTCCTTGAGGGTGTCCGCAACCGGAACCGCGGCCACCGCCCCGCGTCCGTTTCGCGCCTCGGCGATGACGGCATCGACCACCTCCATCGTGACGAATGGACGGGCCGCGTCGTGAACGACGACGATGCGCACCTCGTCAGGCATGTCCTCCAGCCCGTGCAGCACCGACTCGCCGCGCACTTTCCCCCCGACGGACACCAGCAGCCGATCGACGTCGCATTGGAAGATCCATGGCGGCGGGTCGCCCGCGTACTGACGCGGCAGGACGCAGACGACCATCGCGACATCGTCACGTCGATGGAAGAGCTGGAGGGAATGCAGCAGCATCGGCTTGCCACCGATCCAGCGAAACTGCTTGAGCTCGTTTCCTTTCAGGCGCGACGAGGCGCCGGCCGCCACGAGCACGACTCCCACATCGCGGGTCACGGTCATCGCGCGAACAGGTGTCGGAAGACGTCACCAACCGTGCGGACACCGACGGCGGTCACGTCGCGAAGCCGCTTCGGGATTCCCCGTTCCGCG
>DASRHU010000146.1:0-3479 GCA_035650335.1 Gemmatimonadaceae bacterium
CGGGACGCATGCTGATGAGGTCGGGCTCGTAATTGAACCCATCCGGCAGTCGGGTGACCGAGCCAGCGAGCTTTAATTGATTGTCCATCGTCGCTCGAATATGATTGCACGCCGCGAGTGTCGTCGCATTCTGGCATCAAGAACCCAGGGGTGCATCACGGATGACACGGATGGGACTGTAACGGCCTGATCGCTCCTGGCGCCGACCAACTTTCGTCGCGCAGGTCCAAAGCAGCTTTTGGTGTCGCGCGAGGAGGGTTCAATCCCACAGGAGTGGATTCGGCTTCTTCCGTACAATCCGTGTCATCCGTGATGAACCCCTGGGTTCTTGATGCCAGTCCCGCCCAGGCCGCCAGAGAATGGACAAAGTCAAGCTCGGCATAATCGGCTCCCGCTTCCAGGCTGACTGCATCGCCTCCTCCGTGAAGATGCTGCCGGACGAGGCCGAGGTCGTGGCCGTCGCCTCGCCGACCAAGGGCAACGCCGAGGCGTTCGCGAAGCGCCACGGGATTCCGAAAGCGTATGCCGACTATCGCGAGATGCTGCGCGATCGCGACATCGAGATGGTCTCGATCACCGCCCCCAATCGCCTGCACGCCCAGCTCACCATCGACGCCGCCCGTGCGGGAAAGCACGTCATCTGCGAGAAGCCGCTGTGTATCACACTGGAAGAAGCGGACGCGATGATCGACGCGTGCGCCAAGGCCGGCGTCCTTCTCCTGTACGCCGAGGAGCTGTTCTTCGCCCCGAAGTACGTCAAGGCGAAGCAGATGGCCGATGAGGGCGCCTTTGGCCGGATTCATCTCGTCAAGCAGAGCGAGAAGCATTCCGGACCGCACGCCGATTGGTTCTGGGATGTCGAGCAGTCCGGCGGCGGCGCCCTCATGGACCTCGGCTGCCACGGCATCGCCTTTTGCTGGTGGTTCCTCGGTAAGCCGAAGGTGAAGAGCGTCTACGCGCAGCTCGCGACGCAGGTGCACGCCGGTCGCACGTTAGGCGACGACGAGGCGATCACCATCATCGAGTTCGAGAACGGCGCCATCGGGATGGTCGAGAACAGCTGGAACCGGCCGGGGGGGATGGACGACTCCATCGAGGTGTTCGGCGCGAAGGGCCAGACGTACGCCGACATGCTCATGGGAAACGCGCTTCCCACGTACTCCGAGGTGGGATTCGGCTATGCCGTCGAGAAGGCGTCGTCCACCAAAGGCTGGACCTATCCGGTGTTCGAGGAACACTGGAATTACGGCTTCCCGCAGGAGATGCGACACTTCGCGCGCTGCGTGCGCGGGAAGGAGACGCCGATCGCCGATGGCGAGACCGGCCGCGTCGTTCAGGAGGTTCTCTACGCCGCGTACGCGTCAGCGGGACTCGGCCGCAAGATCACTCTGCCGTTCCGCCCACGGGGAATCGCCAGACCGATCGACCTCTGGAAGAAGCCGGCGCTCGCCGAGGCGGCGCTCTGAATGCGGCTCGCCGGGGCCATCGACATCGGCGGTACCAGGACGAAGATCGGCATCGTCGCCGAGGATGGCCGTGTCGTCAGGCGGGCCACGGTATCGACGGGACATCGGGGGGACCCGCTCCCGCTCGTGGATCGCATCGTGTCCACGCTTCGTCCGATGCTGGAGAGCGAGGGTAAGGGCGCGTTAGGCATCGGCGTCTCGGTGGCCGGGTTCCTCGATCGCGAGCACACGGCCATGATCGCCAACGCCAATCTGCCGGCGCTGTGCGGGTTCCCGCTGCGGAGTACGCTCGAGGATCGCCTCGCGCTTCCCTGTCATCTCGAGGTCGACTCGAACGCGGCCGTGCTCGGCGAGTATCGGTACGGATCGGGCACGGACGCAACACGCATGCTGGGCGTCACCGTCGGCACCGGTCTCGGTGGCGGCGTCATCATCGATGGAGTACTGCTGCGCTACACCGGAGAGTGCGCGGGCGACATCGGTCACATCATTCTCGACCCGAAAGGACGACGCTGCACCTGCGGCGCGCGCGGCTGTCTCGAGGCATTGGTGTGCTCGGCCGCGCTGTCGGCGCGTGCCGGCGGACGGTCCGTTCGCGAGATCGTCGCCGCAGCGGGGCGTGGCAGGAAGCCGGCGGTGAACGCGCTCGCCGAGACGGGCCGCTGGCTCGGGCTCGGCCTCGCGTCCCTCACGCCGCTGTTCGCGCCGGAGAGAATCGTAATCGGCGGAGGCGTCGCGGCGGCGGGAGAGCTGCTGCTCGGGCCGACGGTGGCGGCGTACCGCGAATACGTCGCGCCCGAATTCGTCGACAAGGTGCAATTGGTCGGCGCGGCGCTCGGGGGATGGGAAGGCATGGTCGGCGCGGCGAGCCTGTTGTTCCACCCGTTGCCCTGAAGTCGAGGCTTCCACGTCCAACACACCGGTCCGCGTCCTCCCTTCGCCCGAAGCCGTCGGCGAGCACGTGGCGGCCCGACTGCTCACGCGCATCGAGCAGGCACGCCTAACGGGCCGTCACTTCCTGCTCGGCTGCCCGACCGGTCGTACGCCGCGGCCGGTGCTGGCGGCGATGGGCGCCATGCTGGCGACCAAGCCACAGGACCTCGGCCACGTCGCCATCGTCATGATGGATGAGTACCTGGTGCGCGCCGGCTCAGGCTTCGAATACGTGTCGTCCGACCAGCCGTGGTCCTGCCACTACTACGTGCGCGAAGAGATTCGCCATCGACTCAATCGCGTACTGCCGCGGGAGCACCGCCTTCGCGCCGATGCGATCTGGTTTCCACACCCCGATGATCCCGACGCGTACGACGCGCGCATCGCCGACGCCGGCGGCATCGACTGCTTCGTGTTGGCATCCGGCGCGAGCGATGGGCACGTCGGATTCAACCCGCCCGGCAGCCCGCGCGAGAGCCGCACGCGGATCATTGCGCTGTCGGAGGAGACGCGGCGCGACAACCTGCTGACGTTCCCGGCGTTCGGCACGCTCGACGCCGTGCCGCATCACGGCGTCAGCGTCGGCATCGACACCATCGCCTCGTCGAAAGAGGCCGTCATGATCGTCTGGGGCGCCGGGAAGCGAACGACGCTCTCCCGGATGCTGCGCGCCCGGCGATACGACCCGGAGTGGCCGGCGACGGTGATTCACGAGTGTGCCGTGCGCGAGATCGTGACCGACGAGGCCGCCGCGGTGCCCTGACAGACGCGGTGCCGGGGAGTATTTTCGGGACGGCACGCGCCGTCGCGCGCCCACGATCCTCCACACAGGAGCAGCAGTATGTGGCGCTATACCGCCGTCCTGATCGCGCTCGCGATACCTAACGCGGCACTCGTCTCACAGCCCGCCGCGCGCACCGCGTTCGTCGGTCGCTGGGACATCACCATCGACAAGGGCACCACACGGGTGCCGTCGTGGCTCGAGCTGCGTCCGTCCGGTCGTGCCGCGCTCGTGGGACGGATGGTCGGCGAGGTGGGGAGCGCACGCCCGATCGCACGCGTCGACTACGCCGATGGAAC
>DASRHU010000147.1:0-15967 GCA_035650335.1 Gemmatimonadaceae bacterium
AGCCCGTTGCAGACCAGGCAGCACCCAACGACACTCGGCGAACTGAAGCGCTCATCCTACGCCGCGCGCGGGAAGCGCACGGTCAAGGACGAGCTCCGCGAGAACCTCCTCGAACGCCTCGCCAAGGGCGGGCCGCTGTTCGAGGGAGTGATCGGATACGAGGAGACCGTTCTTCCTCAACTCGTCAACGCCGTCCTCGCCCGGCATAACTTCATCCTCCTCGGCCTTCGTGGGCAGGCGAAGTCGCGCATCCTGCGGTCGCTCGTCACGCTGCTCGACGACGCGCTCCCGATCGTCGCCGGGAGCGAGGTGAACGACGATCCCTTCGCGCCGATCTCGAAGCAGGCGCATCAGCTCATTGAGGAAGCGGGCGACGATACGCCCATCGCATGGATCGGACGCGAGCAGCGCTACGTCGAGAAGCTCGCGACGCCCGACGTCACCATCGCCGACATCATCGGCGACGTCGATCCGATCAAGGCCGCACGCGGGGGACACATCCTGTCGGATGAGCTGACCATCCACTATGGGATGTTGCCGCGGGCCAACCGCGGCATTTTCGCGCTCAACGAGCTGCCCGACCTCGCCGGGAAAATCCAGGTCGGGTTGTTCAACATCATGCAGGAAGGCGATGTCCAGATCAAAGGCTATCCCGTCCGCATCCCACTCGATGTGCTTCTCTGCTTCACCGCCAATCCGGAGGACTACACCGCGCGCGGCAAGATCATCACGCCGCTGAAGGATCGCATCGGCAGCGAGATCATGACGCACTATCCCGAGTCGGTGGACATCGGGATGGAGATCACGCAGCAGGAGGCATGGACGGAGCGTGGTGCGTTGCCGGTACGCGTCCCGGACTTCATCGCCGAGGTGGTGGAGCGCGTCGCCTTCGAGGCGCGCACCGACAAGCGTGTCGACAAGCGGTCGGGCGTGTCGCAGCGCATGCCGATCACGGTGCTGGAGAACGTCGTCTCGAACGCGGAACGGCGCGCGGTGGAGCGTCACGAATGCGCGGTCGTGCCGCGCATCTCCGACATCTACGCGGCGCTCCCCGCGATCACCGGCAAGATCGAGCTCGAGTACGAGGGCGAGCTCATCGGCGGTCAGACCATCGCGCGCGAGCTGATTCGCCGCGCCGCCGATGCGACGTTCCAGGCGCGCGCGGGCGGCTCCGATACCGACGAGATCGTGATGTGGTTCGATTCGGGGAACGCGCTCGAGGTGCCTGACGACGCCGCCAGCGAGCCGCTGCGCGAGGCCTTCGAGGACGTGCCGACGCTCCTCGATCTCGTGCACACCGTCGGGCTCGCGCAGGAGGGAGATACCGAGACGACCGTCGCCGCGTGTGAGCTGGTGCTCGAGGCCCTGGTTGGGCGTCGCAAGATCTCGCGCTCCGACGCCGGGCGGTACGGTCGAGCGCAACCGCCGGAGCGCCGTCGGCCGAACGATCTCTTCGGCAGCGGCGGCATGACCGCCTAAGTGGCGCGAGCGGCGCCTCCGCGGTCGCGCGTCGAGGTTCGGCCCGCCACCCTGGCCGACGCGCAGCGCATCGCGGAGCTGCGCCTCGCGCTGCTCGCCGAGCACAAGCGCAATGCGATCTACTCGCGCGTCCGCGCTGACGCGCCGGCTCGTGCCCTCGAGCTCACGGCGCAGCAGCTTTCCTCGGACCGCGAGACGATGTTCGTCGCCATGCGGAAGGACCGCATCATCGGCGTGCTGCGGTGCATCGATGCGCGCGGGCACAGGCTTCTCCGCCCGTCGCGCTACGCCCTGATCTCCACCGTGTACGTCGAGCCCGAGGCTCGGCGTCAGGGCGTGCTCCGCCTCCTCATCGACGCGGCCACCGGCTGGTGCCGGCAGCGTAAGCTGTCGGAGATGCGTCTGCAGAACGCGGTGGACAATCCGCTGGCGGTCGCCGCGTGGGACGCGTTAGGCTTTCGGGTCGTGGAACAGATCCGGTTGCGGTCGCTCTGAGGCGCGTCGCATGGCCATCGTCACCATCTCCCGCATGTACGGCTCCGGCGGCTCGGAGGTCGCGGCGCGCGTCGCCCAGCAGCTCGGATGGCAGCTCTTCGACAACGCCTTCGTCGACGCCGTCGCCGAGCGGCTTGGTATATCCGCGTCGGAGGTCGAAGCCCGCGAGGAGCGCACGCCGTCGCTCGTCGAGCGGCTGGCGTCCGCACTCGCCGTCGCCTCACCGGAGATTCTCCCTCCACCCACCGAGCAGGTGCCGCTGAGCGAGGAGCGACTTGCCGACGTGACGCGCCGAATTATCGAAGAGGCGGTTGCACGCGGACACGCGGTGCTGGTCGGACGCGGGGCGCAGTCGGTGCTCGGCCGGCGCGCCGACGTCCTGCACGTGTTCTGCTACGCCCCCCGTGATGCGCTCGTCACGCGCGTCGCCCAGCGCCGCGCGATCTCGCCCTCCGAGGCCGAGAAGGTCGTCGACGAGATCAACAAGCAGCGGGACCACTACGTGCGCACGACCTTCAAGCGCTCATGGAAGGCGCACGAGAACTACCACCTCTGCGTGAACACCGAGTGGCTCGGGCTCGACGGCGCAGCCGATCTCATCGTCGCTGCCGCGCGCGCCATGGGGTTCTGAGAAAGTTCTCCGGCGCGCGTAGGGCTGGCATCAAGAACCCAGGGGTTCATCACGGATGACACGGATTGCACGGAAGGGGCCGAATCCGTTCCTGATGCATTGAACCGTCCCGGCGCGACAACAAAGGCTGCTTTGGACCTGCGCGTGGAGAGTTATCGCCTCATGGAGCGATCAGGCCGTTACAGTCCAATCCGTGTCATCCGTGATGAAACCCTCCGTTCTTGATGCCAGCCTAACGCGGCCCGGCGCAAGGAGGTCAGGCCTTGTCTGACCGGAAGTTGACGGTCCCGCTCGTGTTCGTGAACACGACGCGGATCGTCCACGTCCCCGCCGTACCAGCCGACGTACTGAACGTGCCATTGTCGCTCAGCGAGCGCGAGTACACTTGCGTCCCCGCCGCATCACGAATGATGAGCGTGGCCGAGCCGGCCGAGATCGACGCCGACTGATTGACGGTCGCGACCGTTCCGGTGTTCTGCCAGGTGTAGTTCAGCGTCGCCGACGCATTCGACACGCCCGTTACCTGAAACGAGAACGCGTCCGTGTTGTTGATGATCTCCGGCTGCACCGCCGGACTCAGCGGGTTGCTCCGGTCGCTGCCGCAAGCGCTCATCGTGAAGACGAAAGCGACAGCTGCAAGAGCGCGCGAGAGCGGTGTAATCCAACCGTGGGATTTCATTGTCGTGTTCCGTTGATAGTGCGTGGTGTGCGCCGCGCACGGTCGCGTCGGCGCAGAAGCGATTCGACTGCCTTCCACGCAACGACGCCACACATCTGTCGCCGCAACCGGTGATACGAAATGGTAGAGCGGACGCGCGGACTGTCACGAAACGATAGAGGGGGAACCCGATAACAGCGTTGGATTTACGGTCATCTTCGGGAATCGTACTTGCTCGGTGACGGGGGAGCGCCGACGGCGTCAGTCTGTCAGTAAGTGCATCGGTCGTGGCGGTGCATCGCCACTCCCCGAAACACGCATCCCACTTTCATCCTCCCGAACATGCTACCGAGGCTCTTTCGTCTCACTTCGGCCGCACTCGCGGTCGCGATCGCAGCGCCTTCCATCGCGCTCTCTCAAGTGGCCGCTCCTGTCCAGTCGAGCGCGCCCGCGACGGCAAAGGGCTGGCGCGCCGCGCCGAGCTTCAGCGTCGAGACAGAGTACGACGATAACGTCTTTCTCCTCTCGCCCGGAAAGCGCGACGATCTCGATGCAACGGGTGACGTCACGTCGCCGAGCCGGCGGTTCGCCAACATGAAAAGCCCGGGCGACCTCGTTTCCACGATGGAAGCGCGGCTCGACCTGAAAGGACCGGGCCTTCGCGGTCGGACGCTGGAGCTTCGAGGTGACGTGCGCTACGAGCTGTACGCGCGGAACGCGGAGCGTCAGAACTTCTCCGTCGAGCTCGCCGCCGAGCAGGCGCTGCGACATGGCAAGCAAGTCCGCCTGCAAGCAAGCGTGACGCCGAGCTACTTCGCGAAGAACTACCTCGCCGATGCCGTGGATAGCGATGCCGACGGCAGCATCGCGCCCGATGAGCGCGTGTACGAAGCCGGCACGTACCAGGAAATCGAAGGCGAGCTCGATGTCCGGTTTCGCCTGTTGGAATCGACGAAGAAGCATCCATTCGGCGCCGCCATTCAGCCGAGTGTCGGGTTCTACTCGCGATCGTACGAGGCGCCATTCTCCGGACGCGACCTGAGCGGTCCCACCGCCGGGGTGAAGCTGCTGATGGACATCAACCCGCGCATGGGACTGACCGTCGGATATGGATTCGCATCGTTGAGCGCGACCCCGTCTCGTCAGGTGATGATCCTGGACGAGGCGGCGTTCGGCGAGGACTTCAACGGGAATGGATCCGCGAGTGATCCCGCCGCGCGCGCCTTCGAGATGGCGGACCGCTCCCGCACTGAGCACTCGATCGCGGCGTCGCTCCGCTACGAGGTGGGCAAGCGCGCGGATCTCGAGATCGACGCCGAGCATCGCCGGCGGTCATTCGACTCGAATCAGCCATTCGATGTCGCCAACAACGGGCGCACCGACTCGCGTAACACGTTCGGGGCGGAGCTCGCTCTCAAGGTCGCTCGCGGTGTGCGACTCGTTGCTGGAGCGGAGATCCGGAGCCAGCGCCTGAGTCGCGACAACGATCCGGACTCGACGGGCGAGATCGCCGATTACGACAAGCACCGGACTCGGCTCGGTCTCTCTTACCGGTTCTAGGCCCACCCGTCATCGAGGATCGTCTCGCCATGTCCTCTCTGGTGAATGGCCGCACATCGGCACGCAGGCCACTGCGGGTGTTGTTTGCCGGATACGCGCCGGTCCATTTCGTTTGCTTCAAACCGCTCTACGAGCGGCTCCGTCGCATGCGCGACGTGGAGATCGTCCTGTCTGGCGGGCGCGAGGCGGGCTCGGAAGGCGAGCGACCGCTCACGGCCAAAGAGCTGTACGCTCCCTTTCGCCTCCCGCGACGACAGATCGTCGAGCTTCCGGCCATGCAGCGCCAGAAATTCGATGTCGTCTTCTGCGCGCATGTGTCGGGATACTTCCCCGCTGAGGACAAGGAGCGAATTCAGCTCTTTCACGGCGTCTCCTTCCGCAATATGGCGGTGCGCCGGGATGTGCTGGTGTACGACCGGCTTTTCGTCGTCGGCCCGTACATGAGACGGCTCTTCACCGATAAGCAGATGTTGCGCGACGGCGATCCACGACTCGTGAACATCGGATTCCCGAAGCTCGATCGTCTCGTGGACGGCTCACTCGACCGCCGCGCGATACTCAGCAAGCTCGGCCTCTCGGGACGGCGACCGGTGGTGCTCTACGCGCCGACAGGGCAGAAGGACAACTCGCTCGAGCACACGGGCGAGGCCGTCATTGAGCGACTGCGCGCGACGAACAAGTACGACATCCTGATCAAGCTCCACGACCATCCGCGTGATCGAACGACGAATTGGCCGAAGCGGCTGCGGCCGCTGCTCGACCGTCACACGAAGCTCGTCAACGATTATGACGTCGTGCCCTACCTGTTCGTGTCGGACCTGCTCATGACCGACGCGTCGTCGGTCTCCAATGAGTACTCGCTGCTCGATCGGCCGATGGTCTTTCTCGACGTTCCGCAGCTCCTCGCCGCGATGCAGAAGAAGGGTGTGGCTCTCGACCTCGACACGTGGGGACGCAAGGGTGGCATGACGACGCGCTGGCCCGACGAGGCGGTCGAGGCAGTCGAGTGGTCGCTGGCGCATCCGGGAGCGGCCGGCAACGTACGCCGCGCAATGGCGCGAGACCTCTTCTACAACGCGGGGCGCGCCACCGACGTCGCCATCGAGTGGATGCGGCGGAGACTCGCACCTGGCGAAGCCGCCTGACGGCCGAGCCTAACGTGACGCCGCGCTCCGACCGACTCGGCCTTCGCGCCATCGCGCGACTCCTTCGCCCCCACGCGGTGGGTGAAGGCTGGTCGCTTGCTGGCGGTATCGCGCTCGGAATAGTGGTCGTGTCGCTCCAGGTCCTGCGGCCGTGGCCGCTCAAGTGGATCGTCGATCGCGTTGGTAGCGTGGACGTCCGAGAGGTTGCCCTGCTCGCCACGGCGTACCTCGCGATCGCCGGGGCGGCCGCCGCCACGTTCTACTGGCAGACGCTGATGCTGTACGCGCTTGGGAACCGCGTGGTCTTCCGCTTCCGGACGGCGCTCTTCCGACATTTGCTGGCGCAGCCGCTCGCGTTCCACGAATCGCGGGAGATGGGAGAGCTGCTCACCCGGGTCGTCTACGACACCTCGCGTCTCAGGCGGGGCGTCAACGGTATTTCGACTCGTATCGTGCAGGCGTCGGCGCTCTTCGTGGCCACGATCGGCATCCTCTGCTGGGTCCATCTGGGGTTGGGGATGACCGTCGCCGCTGGTGGCACGATCACGCTTATCGCGATGCGCCGCCGCGGCCGTCGAATCGCGCGGGCGTCGAAGCGTCAACGGCGCAAGGAAGGAAAGCTGGCATCGATCGTGGCGAGCGAGCTTTCCAGCGTCCGCGAGATGCAGGCGTTCGGGATCAGCGGAAGCGCGGCCGCTCGACGTTTCGCCGCGAAGAACGGTAGGAGCCTTCGCTACGAGCAGAAAGTCCGCCGTCTCGCGGGCGGACTGGTGCTTCGTATCGAGCTCGTGCTGGCGATGACGGCGGCCGTCGCGCTCTGGGTCGGCGCCGCCGGTGTCGCCAACGGCAGCCTGACAGCCGGCGACCTCGTTCTCTTCATCTCGTATCTGGTCGCTCTCCGAGATCCGTTCGTCGACTTCGCGAACCAGACGGCGCGCCTCGGCAGAACGGCAGCGTGCGCGGAGCGCCTCGCGAAGATCGTCGAGCGAATTCCCGAGATTGCCGACCGTGAGGGCGCCGTCGCCGCGCCTCCGCTGCGCGGGGACATCCGATTCGAGGACGTGACGGTTCGCGCACCGCGAAAGCTGCGGAGCGGTCGCAAGTACACGCTCCATGGGCTTGCCGCCGCGGTGCCGGCGGGAACGCGGTTGGCGGTGGTCGGCCCGAATGGCGCCGGCAAATCGTCGCTCCTGCGTCTCGTCCTCCGGCTCTCGGATCCCGAGCACGGTCGCGTGCTCATCGACGGGGCGGATCTGCGCGATCTCCAGCTCGAGTCACTGCGTAGGCAGGTGAGCACCGTCTTCCAGGAGAGTGTGCTCCCCGGGCTGACCGTCGCTCAGAACATTGCGCTTGGCACGCCTAACGCGTCACCCGCGGAGATCGAGGCCGCCGCGCGAGCCGCTCGCGTGCACGATCTCGTCGAGCGGCTGCCCAAACGATATGAAACGCGAGTGCGGCAGCGCGGACGGTTGCTTTCCGGGGGCGAGCGACAACGCCTGGCGATCGCTCGCGCGGTTCTGCGCAATGGCCGCCTCTGGCTTCTCGATGAGCCCACCACCGGGCTCGATGCCGAAGGAGCGAGCGACATCACGCGGTTGTTGCTCGATCTGACACGCGGGCGCACGACGCTCTGGATCACGCACGATCCGGGGCTCGTCCGCCAGCTCGATCACGTGCTCGCGCTCGAGCGCGGCACGCTCGCTTTTGCCGGTTCACCGACTCAATACCTCGCGTGGCTCGCCGGACGTTCCGCGGCGGTTCCAGGTCGCGAGCCGTTGGAGGTCTAGGATGCAGGCCATCATTCTCGCTGCCGGGTTTGGCAGCCGGCTCGCCCCCGTCACCGGCGGAAAGTCCAAGGCGCTGGTCGAGATCGGCGGACGACCGATCATCCTCCACCAGCTCGAGGCGCTCGCCGATCACGGCGTCGGCCCCGTGCTCGTCATCGCCGGCCATCAGGCGGACGACGTTCAGCGGGTCGTCGGCAATCGCGCGGAGATTCTGCTCAACGAGCGTTTCGCCGAGACCAACAGCCTGCACTCGTTGTGGCTGGCGCGCGAGTGGATCAAGGGGCCATTCGTCTTGCTGAACTGCGACCTCTTCTTCGATCCAAGGATTCTCGATCGACTGTTGGAGGAGTCCGGGAACGTGCTCGCGTACGACTCGACCTCGTCGCGCGGACGCGAGCAGACGAAGGTGGCCATCAAGCAGCGCCGCGTCGTGGACATTGGCAAGGACGTCCCCGCGAGCTCGGCGCGCGGTGAAAGTCTCGGGATGCTGAAGTTCGAGCGCGATGGCGCGGAGGCGATGATGCGTGTCGCCGACGAGCTGATTACCGCGGGCAATGAGAACGCGTGGGTGATCGAGGCGACGCGCGCGGTGTGCAAGCAGGTTGCGCTGTTCGGAGTGAACGTCGCCGGCGACGCGTGGGCGGAGATCGACTTTCCCTACGATCTCGATGTCGCACGGCGAGAAGTATGGCCGGCGATTCACCGCGGTCGCTGGCGGAGGATGGTCATGTGGAAGCGCACGCGATGGGCCGCCGTCGCGGCCAGTGCCGGCGCGCTGCTGCTCAGCGGCTGGGTCGCGAGCACTCGCGTGGGTCCGGCGAGCATCGAGTGGGAGACGGTGCCGCTCACGGGTGGTCAGGCGGCACGCCTCGAACGGCGCGGAGATGCCCAACAGTGGTGGCACGCCGCGCTCGGAATGCCGATGACCGCACAGGTAGTTGGCGACGAAGCCATCATCGAGCTGCGCCTCGTCATGTCGCACCAGGTCGTCGATAGCCTGCGTTATGTCGTTCGCGTCACCGTCGATGGCAAGCCGCTGGACTGGCGCGCGTTGACCGCGGTCGCCGACACGTCAGCGCACTTCGGGGCGTTCTCGGTGGGCGATCGAGACCGGATCAGGATTCCCCTCTCGCCCGGCGAGCATCAGCTCGGCGTGACGCTCATCGACGGGCATGCAGACAGGATTCTTGTGCGCGTCCGACATCCGGAGCGGCGGGAAGAGTAGCCACCTACGTCAGCGTACGTATGTCGCGCGCTTGAGTTGACGAGGATCGTTCGAAGGCAGTCGGCGAAACGTCGTCAACCCAGAGGTCCGCATGAAGAGCCGCCCGATTGGATTGAGGCGCGCGTCGCTGAGCATTGCAGGTTTGGTGACCGTGTCGACGGCGTGCACGGCGTTCTACCCCGCGCGCGCATCGGATCTCGCACCGAGGAGTACCATCACGGTGGCGTTCGATGAGGCACGCGACCTCGAGGCGACGCGCGACACCGTCGTGTACGCGCTTCCCGCCGTTCGGTCGTTGTACGGACGGGTGGAGAGCGTCCGATCGGACACGCTCGTGCTTCGCGTGATCACACTCGAGTCGAACGAACGGCAACCGCGACTACCCGAGGCAGCTCGAGTGCGCATCGTGCACGACGCGACCGCGAGCGTGTCGGTTCAGCGCGTCTCTCGCGGACGCACATGGGCGCTCGTCGGAGTCACCGTCGCCGGGCTCATTGCGCTCTTCCTCGCCACTCTGGAATTCCCGAGTCCGGTTCCAGGGTATTGATCGGAAGGCCGATCTCACCCCCGTCCGCGTGGCAGCTCGTCCCCTTTCCGCGTGTACGCGGGCGGCACGTAGAGGTTGATCGTCTTGAGCAGTGCACGCCCGGTGTTGCGGATTTCGTGGGTGTCCCCTTTCTCAATGAGAACGAGGGAGCCCGCACGCAGTGGGATACGCCGACCGTTGACGGTCGCCGCGCCGCACCCGGAGACCACGAACAGCCATTGATCGGCGCCGCGATGGCGATTGTGCGGGCCACCCTCGCTATCTCCCGGCTCGATGACCATCTCGGCAGCCTGCGCCCGGCGATTCGCGATCGAGACGCGAAAGCCTTTGCCGAATCGAAGTGTTTTCCGTTTCATGGCGCCCAGCGTGGTGCAACTGCCGAGCCTCGATCCCGCACGGCGCCGGCGCGGCTACGTAGCATGGCGTATGTCCCCGTGCGTGGCCACAGCGGAAATTATGGTCACCATCGCAGGAGGAACTGCATGCTTCGCGTCGTTTCTGCCCTCGCACTCTGCATGGGGACCCTGGCCGCCTGCGAGAGCGCGACGGCGCCGTCCCGCTGCGCCGGGGTGGCCGAAGTGGGTGAGCTTCATCTCCTCGTGGAGCCGGCCTACGGGTTCTATGAGACGGGCACGATCTTCGTCGGCGACACGCTCCCTCTGGTGGCCTCGGTGCGGCCAGAAGTTGGAGCGTCGGTCGACATTTGGGGAGGCGGTGGGTGCAAGCTCCACTACGGCGATGCGCTGCCCGCCGACATTGAGTGGTCTTCTTCGGACGTCCGCGTTGCGACCGTGACTTCCACCGGACTGGTACGCGGCGTGGCCGGCGGCACCGCCACGATCACCGCCAGGGACGCGTCGCGCGGGATGTCCAAGGGCGTCGAGATCGACGTGTGGGTCCGCGGGACCGGCGGTCCCTGACGCAGGACCCACGCGCTACTTCCTTTCTCCTCGATCGACGGATGCTCACCGAAACGTGAGCGCCACCGTGACCCGAGCCTGCCGATGCGACGGATCGAGCCCGACGCGCAGCGGGCTGCGCACTCGCTCCCATCGCTCGGCGCGCATGATCACCCCGAGTAGAGCGCCTGCCGCGGCCCCGATGCCTGCCGCTTCCGCATAGTCCGCCCCCGACAGCTCGCACTCGCTCAGGGGGCAGACGTCGTCGAACACGGCCTGGACGAAGAGCGCGTACCAGACCACCACGGCGCCGGCACCGCCTAACGCGTAGCCAATCACGCGTTGCCCGCTGACGTATCGCCCTCGACTGATGTCGACGCGAGCGGACGAGTCGAGCACGACCGTTCTGCGCGATGTGAGCGGCCAGGCGCTTCCGTGGATGACGAGCGTGTCTCCGCGAGCTTCGGTGAGCTCGCCGATGAAGGTGTGCTGACCGGCCGTGCGGACCCGCACACGCGAGCCGACCGCGACCTGCAGGGCTGCATCCGTTTGAGCGCTCGATGAAGGCGCGGCGAGGAGCGCGACGATGAGCGCGGGAATCCAGTGACGCATGTGGCCCCCTGGTATTGGTGCGAAGGCGGAACCACGGCCAGTCGGGATGCGAGATCTGACCGCCGCGATTCCGCCGCTCGTGATCATGGGCACGACCATCGACGCGACGCAGTTGGCAATGCGTCGTTCAGCAGTCGATGTCCAACTGGTACTTGCTCGCTTCCTGCGTCGGCCCGACGCGTAGTTGGCTGCGCAATGTCCCCCGGTACGGACCTTCCGAAGGCAGCTCCCGCTGCAGCTGGAACATGTACGCCTTCGACATGCCGTCCGTCAGCGTTCCTGTGTGGATCTCCTGCACCTCGACCGAGTAGCTCGACTCGATTGGCGTCGCGGGCGAGGTGAGCGGATTGACCGGAGTGAGCTGGAGGGTTCCGCTTGCGCTGAAGTCGCTCTTGTACTCGCCCGACGCGTCGATGCCCGCGCGTTGCTGCAGCGTGAGCGGACCCTGAACGAGCACGTAGCTCGAGGGACCTTGCGAGCAGAACGGCTTGGGGACGACCTGGTTCCAGGTGACTACGAAGCTTTCGACATCGTCGCCCGGCACGACATCCACGCTGCGTTCCAGGTCGAACATCATCGCCACGCCGCTGGATCGAATCGGGACATCCACCGTGACGTTGGAGAGTGGCCCGCCGATCGCGGCGCGCAACGCTGGCGGCAGCCCATTGTAGATCGCCGCGCGAATCGCGTGAAATTCGGTTGGATGGAGCGGTGGAGTCGGCGCGGGTGAGGCGCCGAGCAGGCCGGACCGCACGAGGTCGGCCGTGACGAGATCCTGCGCGAGCTTCCAGCTGAGCACCTCGTGCTCCGTGGTACCAGGGATCAGCAGCTCGAAGTGCACGTTACCGATCGTCGCCGCGCCCGCACGGAAGAGCCGCATGTGAAAGCGGAGGGGCCCGTACGGCCCACACTCGAGCTGTACGGCGCTCCCGAGCCATGCGCCATCGGTCGCATACGCCGCTTGCACGTTGCCAATCGCGTCGCTCCAGGTGCAGTTGAAGGGAAACGCCGACGGAAAGCCGAACGTCGAGCGATCACCGCTGAGGGACATGAGCGCGGCACGAATTTGACGCGGGTCGCGCTCGCCGAAGAAGATGAGGTTGATGGGATCCTGCGGCGCGCCTCCGAAATTTGTGCCGGTGAAAGGCCAGAATTCGACGGAGCGGTCGCCGAGCGCCACCGTCACGACGGGCGCCGGTACGACGTCGGCTCCGGCGGTTGCCGTCGAGACGCGGACCGCATCGCCGCGGATTGGCGAAGCCCGAGTGGGGAGATCGTCGCTGCACCCGAGGAACGTGGCGAGCGACAGGAAGAGTGTGGCCAATGTAAGGCCGTGGTACGGTTGCGGTGCGCGCATGAGCGCCTCCGGGGGATGAGAACGGTCGGACGTCGCGCAGTTATGCAGGCGGGATGATCTTGCGAGACGAAGCCGGCACCGCGACGCATGCACGCTGCGGCGGTGGGACGGGGAGGTCTCTACGCGTAGTTACGCAGTCTCGACGCGTATTCGACGTAGCACAGCTCCCGGGTGTGCCAGGGGAACGATGCTACGTAGCTCGACGTATGTCGTCTCGCGCGTATACGCCGAAGATTGGCAACGTCGAGTTGTGAGTGCAGGTGGGTGGCGATCACCACACCGTTAGCACGAAAAGGAGGGCCTATGTCCAGGCTGCTGCTGCTGTGCGCGGTGACCATGGTCTGCGGCTGTACCACGGCGTACCCTGTCAATCGCGCGGCGGATCTCGAGCCACGGGAGGCAGTGTTCGTTAGGTTCGAAAGGCCGCGCGACCTCGAGGCGAAGAGTGACACGGTCACGTACGCGCTTCCCGAGGTCCGCTCCCTCGTCGGTGGCGTGGAGGGTGTTCGCGGCGACTCGCTTCTCCTTCGCCTTTACGAGGTTGGTTCGCGTCGCCTCCAGCCGGCGCTGCCACGTGACGCACGGCTCACGGTCGTTCCTGATGCGACCGCCCGCATCTCGACGCGACACTTCTCATTTCTCAAGACGGCTGGGCTGGCTATTCTCGTCTACGTTGCCGTGGCCACGGTAATGTTTGTGTCTGATCCACCGATGGCGGGCGTTACGTGGTAATCCCAATGGGGAATGGCCGGCCGGCACCGCACCGCCCGAATCGGACTCCCGATAACATTGTGATTCATCAAAGGAAGCGAAGGGTCGCAAAGGACTGCAACGACAACGCTTCAAATCGTTGAAGCGCCCTGGCGTCCTTTGCGGCCTTGCGGTTACCGTGACTATTCTGGCGGCGGTAGCCGCGGCGGGTCGCTACCTCATGGGTCGCGGTTGCTGTGCTTCGCGACGCCAGAGCTGTGGCGGCAGTAGGAAGTAGGCCGCAATCGCGGCGCTCAACACCAGACAGGCCACCGCGTTCAGTGCGCCGACGCCGATGAGGATTGCGTAGAGAATCGGGCCGCCAGCGTACTGGCGCGCGATGGCGGCGACATCGAGGTGTTCGCGCACCAACCTCGAGCGCACCGCGTATCGCCACATGAGATTGAAGACGATCGCGATGGCGAAGAACGACGTTGCATATACGACTGCGGCAACGCGCTGGCCCGGCGCCAGGAGCTGAGTCGCCAGCACGGCCGTCGGGAACGGAACCCACGTAACACCGAGGAGCAGCAACAAATTGAACGCGCTCAGGCCGTCGTCGTTCTTGACGATGAGTGTGAACAGTCGGTGGTGGTTGAGCCACATCACACCAATTGTCGCAAAGCTGGCAAAATAGGCGAGATACGACGGCCAAAGATGTCGCAGCTCCTCGCTCAGCCGCCGCGCACTCAACGCCTCGTGCGGCGCCCTCACGACGATCTCGAGAATCAGCAGTGTGATGGCAATGGCGAAAACGCCGTCGCTGAATGCCTCGACTCTCGCGGTTTCGTTTTCCATGATGCCCTCACGCGCGCCAGGGGTCTCGAGGATGCGGGGCCGATGCGTTAGGTGCGTCCCTCACAAGGACTGCTACCCGGGCGGTGGGCCGTGCATCTCGATGCGCACCGGCCCCTCGCCTCCCTGCCCGCGACCCGGCCCCATCAACGGATTCTTCACGTTCGGCGGCAGCTTCGCCCACTGCTCCGCCGTCAGGATCGCCTCGAGGTCCTTCGCCGCCTGCTCGGCCATGCGCCGCCCAGCCTGCACGTTGTCGCGCATGCGGAACATCGTCGTCTGCGGATCGGGGTTCGCGCCAACGCTGCCCAACACCTCGGCGATCTTCGCCACCACCGAGTCGGCGCGCAGCTGGAGCGAGTCGCCTTTCGTCTTGAGCGCGGCCTGCTGATCGGGCGTGAGCGCGAGTGCGAGCGAGTCGTTGAGCTCGAGCGTCCGGCGGAACGGATTCGGGATCGTCCGCTGCATACGCTGACGGAGCTGGTCGGCATTCATCTGCCGCCCACCGGGCCCACGTACCATGGCCCGAATCTGGTCGCGCGCCGGGTCGGAGCCTAACGCGGCGCGCACCTGCACGGCGAGCTGGAAGGGCGATCGGAAGGCGCTGCGCGCTCCCTGAGCCGCGCCGAAGCGCTCGTTGATCTCGTACTTGAAGGACTGCGTCGTCTGATCGAACCCGCGCACGTACATCAGGGTGCGATCGGGGAAGCTCGGCTGCCCCCAGCCGCGCAGATCGTCGTGCAGCAGCTGGTCGAGCCCGGCAAGGGCGTTCAACGCGAGCACCGAGAACGTGACGCGGCGATTCAGCCCCCACTGCTGCGGCCGGATGTTGAGCTGAAAATCGAGCGTCGACGACCACGGTGACGAGCAGGAGTTGCGGGCGGCGATGCTTCCGAGCTGCGACGAGAGACATTCGCGCGCACGCTCAGGAGCGTTCGCGAGCAACCGGGCCATGCCGTGCGCGAGCGCGGTGGTGTCGGCCGCGCGGGTTGGATCATAGATGAAAGCGCGGTCGTTTCGCGATCCGTCGCCGTTGACGTCGCCGCCGACCATCGGCGTGAAGCGCGCCCCGGAGCTGGCGCGGACGATGGCCGAAACCTCGAAGCCGGGCTTGATCGGCCACATGATCGTCCCCGTTATCGAGTGCCGCCGCTCCTGGGTGCTGCGCCCCCACTCCGGCACGCGTGGATCACCGGCGACCGCCGATGGGCCAAAGCCCTGTCCGCCCATCGCCTCGTCGCGGGAGCGGGTGTACGTATACGACGTGTTGAGCTGAATCAGCCGCCGCGTGAAGAAGCCGCCGACGCCGAGGGTGAGCTGGCGCGTGTCGTTCTTCAGCCGGGAGCTGAGCTCGTTCACGAACCCGAAGCTGCTCGTCACGCGAGAGCCGCTGAGCGCGATGGCGCCCGTCTGCGCGTTGATCGCCGCCATGTCCACGAAGACCGGACGATTCCCTTCCGACGCGAGCCGGAACCGCGGCTCGGCCACGAGATTGAGATCGGTGGAACCCGTCTGGCTCACGCCGCGAGCATACGACGCATCGAGCGAGATGTTGACGCGGGAGTCGAGCAGGCGCCGGCTCGCCCCTAACGACGCGCGCCAGGCGCGTGGCGCGCCGAAGTCGGGGTCGAACACGGTGACGTTCGGCACCGGGTCGCGCACCGGGAGCCCCGGGCTCGGCGCGAGCGGACACTGGGTGGGGATGGTCGACGGATCGGCGAGATACGAATCCCAGTCGGGGATTGGTGTCGCCGAGCCGACGCAGGTGAGCTGCGTCTGGCCGCTTGCCAGGCCGGTTGCCTCACGAGCGAGACCGAAGAAATTGGCTGGCGCGCGGCCGCGGAATTCCCCAACCCCACCACGAATGGTGAAGGCGGGCGCGCGGAAGCGTCCCTGCTGCCGGTTCTCGACGAGTCCCGGCATCCAGGTGAAGCCGATGCGCGGGCTGAGATGCACTTCCGACGGGAAGCGATTCGTGCGTCGGCCGAACGTCTGCTCGACGCTCGGGTTGTACGCCGGGGCACCCG
>DASRHU010000148.1:0-2754 GCA_035650335.1 Gemmatimonadaceae bacterium
AGGCGGACCTGCGCCGGCCCAAAGATGCACGGCTCCATGGCGCGGTTGGTCGAGAACGACCCGTGATACGACGACTTTCCCGTCCTGATGAACGACTCGCCGTCGCCGCAGATGCCGGGACGCGGAGCGTAATGGAAGATCACGGCTCCGTCTCTCTCCGCGATACGAGACGCGAGCGACTGCGCCTGCAGTGGTGCCACGATCAGAAGTGCCGCGACCAGCGGCCACTTCATCGTTCCTCGCTCCTGGTTCCTCATTCGTCCCTCTCCTTCAGCACCAGGTCGGCGATCAGCTTCTTGATTCGAGGATCGTCTTTCTGTGCCAGCCAGAAGAGCGCCTTGCCGCGCATGCGCGTGTCGGGATCGTCTCGCGCGATGCGCATCAGCGCATCGATCGCGGCTTCGTCCTCGCGCTGCGAGAGCACGAAGATCGCGTGCTCGCGCAGCTCCGGATCATCGGCCTCGCGATAGACGCGCGCGAGCTCCGCGGTCGGCGTCTCGTCGCGCTGCCCTGCCCAGAAGAGCGCGGCCTTCCGCAGCTTCCACGATTCCCGCGCATCGAGCGCGCGCTCGATCAGCCACCGTCCCCCTGCGCCCTCGTCTTCCTGCATGCCCTGGATGATCGCTTCCTTCACCTCATGGTCATCGAGACGCGGATACAGGTTGCGCAGATAGCCGAACTCGGAGTCCGGCGTGTCGCCGCCATGCGTCAGCGCGAAGATGGCATGGGACCGAACCCGAGTCGCCTCGTTCCCGTTCTCGATCATCGTGTGCAGCATGCGACGCGCGCTCTCGCTTCCGTTCTGGCCGAGCCAGAAGGCCGCGTTGCGCCGCGTGCCGACGTGAGGGTCGCGGGCGAGATCGATCAACGCCGGCACGCCGACGTCGCCCTCCAGCGTGTGGAGCGCCGCCATCGCCGCGCCCCCAAGCCCCTTCTTTCTTCCCTTGCGGTCATCGCCGTCGTCGACGTCGTCGCGTGCGAACTGCACGAGGGCGGGAACCACCGTCTCGTCGCCGAGCAGCCCAAGCCACAGGATCGCCTGGCTACGCGTGTGCTCGGCGCGCTCTGTATCGCGCGCGAGCGCGAGCAGTGGCTGGATCACCGGTGCAGCGTCGGCAAGCACTGCCGGCAGGAGCAAGCGATCCTTCCCCGACCGCGACTCCAGGCGCGGCACGAGCGAGAAGAAGTACGGCGACGCCTCGTGCGGCGGCACGACGCCGAGATCGGTCACGCGCGACTCGCTGCTGGGCCACGAGCCTCCGACCTGAGTTCGCACCTGCGTCACCTGACCGTCGGCGACGGTGAGCGTTATCCACAGGGGTCCAGGCTCGCACCGGCTCGAATTCCAGTGTCCGCCGATCGACTGAAAGTTGTGGGCGAAGATCGCGCTCTTGTAGCCGACGAGGTCGCGGCCGTCGCCGCACACGCCAACGCGGCTCTCCACCTGCATACGGACGACGCCATCGGGTGCGTCGGCGACGCGGGAGGCGAGAGATTGAGCGCTAAGGGCGCTGAAGGCGCTGAAGACGCTGAAGGCGCTGAAGGCGCTGAGGATGCGCATGGCGATCACGGCTGGTTGAGGATGTCGACGAGAAGCTGCTTGACGCGCGGGTCGTTCTTCTGGCCGAGCCAGAACAAGGCCTTCTTGCGCATCTCGCGATCGGGGTCCTTCTGCGCGATCTCAATGAGCTTGTCGGTCGCGGCGCGATCGCGTGATTCCGACATCACCCAGATCAGCTTCTCCTTCACCTCGGCGTCCGACAGGCGATCGTAGACCGTCACGAGCTCGCTTCCCGCGATGCCGGCCTGTCCGGCGGTCCAGAGCGCGTGCCCCCGCAGATCTTCGCTGTTGGATTCATCGAGGGCGATCGAGAGGAGCCACCGGTCGTTTCCGACGCCGCCCATCTGCGACAGCGAGAAGAGGATCTTCTTCTTGAGATCATCGTCGGTGGTCTTCGCGAAGAGCGAGCGAAGGAAGTCCGCATTCTCCTGCGACCGGCGCTGGCCGAGCCAGAAGATCGCCTGCTCGCGCACCTGCTCGGGGGTTTGCGCGCTTTCGGCCAGGCGGCGCAGCAACGCCGCAGCACGCGCAGATCCGTGCTCATGCAGTGCATGGATCGCCTTCTGGCGAAGCTCCATGTCGGGTGACGACGTCGCGATCGTCTCGAGCGCGTCCGCCGCTCTCTCCGTGTGGACCTGACCCATCCAGAACACCGCCTTCTCGCGGACAGACCGGCTGGGATCGTTATTCAGCACGTCGAGCAGCAGCGTCTCCGTCTCGGACGTCCGCTTCTGCGACAGGAGGAATACCGCCTTCTCGCGCAGCGACACGGAGCACTCGTCGCGCTTCTGCAGCACCTGCTTGATGATCGGGATCGCGCTCTCCGCGTCCATCTGAAGGAGCGCGTTCATCGCCGCGGCGCGAATGTCATCGTCGTCGCGACTGCACGGGCGGTTCTGTCCGGCCGCCCGCGTCACTTCTTCGGCGGACTCCACATCGCCCCGCTTGGCGAGGACGCCGCGGATGCGAATGCCAAGCTCCCGAGCGTCCCCGATCGTCGTCGCCCGAGGGAAGCGCTTTTCCTGCGCCTTGAGTGTCTTGAGGGCTTCGCGGAGATCGTCATCGCCTCCGGCGCGGTAGAGCGCGAAGGCGCGCCAGTACGGCGCGTCGGGAGCGTACTCCGAACGCGGGTACCGCTCGCTGATCTCGGCGAAGAGCTCGGCGGCACGGTGGAACTGGCCTCGATTGATGGC
>DASRHU010000149.1:0-5403 GCA_035650335.1 Gemmatimonadaceae bacterium
ATCGCCGCGTCTGCGCCGTTCCGGCGTCTCGATCATCGAGTTGATGATCGCCCTCACGGTGTTCGGACTGGTGATGGCTGGCGTGACCGCGGCCATCACCGAACAGACTCGGTTCCAGGCGGGTGCCGCGCGGGTCATTGCCTCGCAGCGAAGTCTCCGCCAGATCGGCGACCTGCTGCCGAGCGAGCTTCGCGCGCTCGGGACGGGGGCTGGCGATATCTACGCCATGAGCGCCGCGGCGATCGACCTGCGCGTCACCACAGGCTCCAGTGTCGTGTGCGCCGTGAACGCTGGGCAGCTGTCGGTCACGATTCCGCCGCTCCAGCTGGCGAGCGGCCTTGCGCTGACCTCGTGGCGAGATCTTCCGATCGCGGGCGACTCGCTGTTCATCTTCGATGAAGGCCCGTCGGTCGCCCGGACCGATGACAGCTGGCGCGCCTACCGCCTCACCGCGGGCCCGTCCGCGGGCACGTGCGCGACGTCTACAGGATTCACGCGGTCGGCTGGAGAGGCGGCGGCCGGAATGACCTTGACCGTCGCGACGGCAATTCCCGTCACCACAGTGACGGGCGCTCCCATTCGATTCTTTCGACGAGCGCGCTACGGTCTCACCACGGGCACCGACGGCCGCTGGTACCTCGGCTACACGGAATGCCCGGCCGGATGTGGCACCCTCGACATCGTCGCGGGTCCCGTGCGGCCGCCGAGTGGGCAGGGGCTGGGTTTCGTGTTCCGCGACTCGTTAGGGGTGGAGACGGTCACTCCGTCGCAGGTCGCGTTCGTCGAGGTGGCGCTTCACACCGACGGTGCGCCGCCGGGCGAGCGATCGCGGCTTCGTTCAGGGGCGATGGCCGACTCGCTGCGCGTTTCGGTCGCGGTGAGGAATCCCAGGTGACGGAGGATCAGATGCTCGGTCGATGGATCTCGCGAAATCGGCGCGGCTTCGCGCTGGCGACTGCCGTGGGCGCCATTGCGCTCGTCGGTGCCCTGGTGGCGGGCGCGTTCGTCGCCTCGACCGCTGAATTCCGCACGGGACGCGATGCCCTTCAGCAGACGCGTGCGTTCGCGGCGGCGGAATACGGCAACAGCGCGATGCGAGCCAACTGGGATAATGGATGGAACACCAGCATGGTGCGTGGTGACACACTCGTGCGCACGTACGATGCGGGTGGGACCACCGCGATCGTGCGGGTCGTGCGACTCAACGACGGGATTTTCCTGATAACGTCCGAAGCGTCCGCGGGGACGGGGTTGGCGTCCGGCGCCAGACGCCGAGTCGCCAGCCTGTTGAAGCTCAGCATCCCGAATGTGAAGATCAAAGCCGCCCTGACGGCACGCGGCATGACGAAGGTGGGTGGGAGCGCGCTCATGATCGGGCGCGACACGCTCGTCCCTGGGTGGGACTGCCCCGCCCCGGCGGCGGGTACCGGCGTGCCCGGCCTTGCCGTTCCCGCATGGGAGAACATCACCCTGGGCGGGACCTGCAAGAACTACATGTGCGTGCAGGGGGATCCGAAGGCGATCATGGGCGCGGAGATGGCCGACACGACGACCTACTTCAGTTACGGGGACTACCAGTGGAACGATCTCGTCGCGATGGCGACGAAGATCATGCCCCCCGGCCCGCACACCGGCGTGGGCCCGCGGTACGTGAGCGGTGCATGCGACAGCGGGAATCTTCTCAACTGGGGTGAGCCTAACAAGCTCGTCGTCGGGACGCCCGGCCCGTGCGAGAACTACTTCCCGATCATCTATGCGCCCGGAGATCTGAAGATCAACGGCGATCGCGGGCAGGGCATTCTGCTCGTCAACGGATCACTGGAGGTCCAGGGGGGATTTCAGTTCTACGGGCTGATCATCGTGCGCGGTGAGCTGCGAACGGCGGGCACCGGGGGGCATTTCACCGGGACGGTGATGGCGGCGAACGTCGCTGTCGGCGGTGAGCTCACGTCGACCAACACCGTCTCTGGGGCGGCGACGTTCCGCTACTCGAGCTGCGCGCTGATGTCGGCCCTCCGCGGAAGCGCGTCACCAGTGGCGGTTCGCGATCGAGCCTGGGTGGAGCTGTACTAGACAGGCAATGCGGAACGAGGAACGAGGACCGAGGAAATCATTCCTCGGTCCTCGTTGCTTGTTTCGGGCTAGCGCGACGGATGGACAGAAAAATCGATGCCCGGTCAGAGAGTGGCCGCCGCGGTGCGCTCGCGCTCGCACGCATTTTTGTAGGCGGTCTCGAAGATCATCGTCCACGCCTGGCTGTAGCCGCGCTGGCTCATCTCTGCCATGGCGCCGAGCCCTTCCCAGTTGCTCTGTGTCAACTCGACGCGCGTGCGGTTCTTTGCAAGCGGGGTGAACCGAACTTCGACCGTGCTGAATCCCGGCTGCTGCTCCGACGGATGCGGGACGTGGAAGTCCAGGTTCAGGTAGCTGTACGGCTGGTACGCCTTGATCGTTCCCCAGACATGCTCCTTGCCGTCAGCGCCGACTTCGATGATGCGGCCGCCTTTGCGGGCGTCGACCGAAATGGTCCTGACGGTCTGGCCGCGCATGACCGACGTGGCGAACCGGTTCACCGGCCACCACGTATTCATTTCCAGGAAGACGGTGAACGCCTGCTTTTGGCCGCAGGGCACTTCGATGGTTTTGACGAGAGGCGCAATCATCGCTTTCTCCGTGTGCGGGCGTGACCCGTGCGCCGCTGGATCTCGGCGCTGTAGGCGTTGAGGACGTCGGACCAGAAGGTCTCCAGATAGCCGCGCAGCTCGTCCAGCCCGTCGCGACGAACCGAGTAGAAGCGCCGGTTTCCGCGCGCCTCTGCGTGGACGAGTCGGGCTCTCTCGAGCACGCGCAGGTGCTGCGACACCGCTGGGCGGCTCACCGGGCGGTGCGCTGCCAACTCTCCCACCGTGCGGGGCGCATCGCGGAGCGATTCCAGGATGCTCCGGCGCGTGGG
Source organism: Gemmatimonadaceae bacterium (assembly GCA_035650335.1). Taxonomy (GTDB): domain Bacteria; phylum Gemmatimonadota; class Gemmatimonadetes; order Gemmatimonadales; family Gemmatimonadaceae; genus JAICNG01. The sequence continues at coordinate 2,954 of DASRHU010000149.1, forward strand.
ATCAGCGAGGGCGGTCAGGACGTCAGCGTAGCTCATCTTGGTAAGTATCAACTTACCAACTCAGCGGCGACTGTCAAGCCATCCCGAGGCGATCAGAGTCCGTATTCGGCCCGAAGCCGCGCGGTGATCTCCGCGATCACGCCCTCCCGGTCGCGAGCAATCCGGGCCAGGAAGGGTTTCGGCGCGGCCGTTCGCTTGTCGTACTTCCCGCTCCAGCTGATCAGGTCCAGCATCGCCGGAAGCAGATCCAGCCCCTTCTGCGTCAGCGCGTACCGCGCGTCGCGGCGGGTGATGAGCCCGGTCTTTTGCAGGTGCTCGAGCCGCGCGGCGAGGACGTTGGTGGCGATGCGCTCTTCGGCTCCGAGGAGCTCACCGTAGGTGCGACGATCGGTGAACATCAGATCGCGCAGGATGATGAGACTCCACGGATCGCCGAACGTCTGCACGGCGAAGTTGATCGGGCAGTCCGACCGACGCTCGGTGCGCCTCATGAAGCTACTGTTACTTGCATCATGCAAGTGAATCTCGTATGTTGCCGCTCCCAACACAAGCCACGCTTTCACGGGAGGGGACATGCACCGGAGTCCAGGGAGGATCGCGCTCACCGTCGTCGCCTACGTGCTGACCACGTTCGCCGTTCAAGGGACGTCTCATTTCGCCATCAACGCCGATCATTTCGCGGCGATCCCGATCATGCGCGCCGAGCCGATGATCCCGCTGGGGATCGCGGCCATGATAATCCAGGGATTGATCTTCGCGTGGTTGTATCCGGGGTACGCGAACGGCGAGAGCACGGTACGCAAGGCGATCGGGTTTTCGTGGTTGATTGGCGGCTTCCTGGCGTCGTACATCGTGCTCGGCGAGGTGGGCAAGTATGCGATCCCATCCGTGTCGAGCTGGATCGGTGTCGAGCTCGGCGCCGCGTTCGTGCAGTACACGCTATTCGGTGTGTGCCTGGGGCTCGTTCATCGCCCGACCGCGGCGGGCGTGGCCGCAGTGGCCGCCTGACGATGCCCTTCGACGAGAAGCTCGCCGACCGGATCCGGAGCTCCGTTGTGAAGCTCGAGGGGATCGAGGAGAAGAAGATGTTCGGCGGCATCGCGTTTCTGCTGCGGGGCAACATGCTCGTGGGGGTGCACAAGGAGGCCTTGATCGCGCGCATTGCGCCCGACGACACGGATGCTGCACTGAAGAACAAGCACGCCCGCATCTTCGACCTCACGGGGCGGCCGATGCGCGGGTGGATCCTGGTGGAGCGAGAGGGCGTCGAGGGTGCCAAGCTCCAGACGTGGATCGCTCGCGCGCTGGCGTTCGTTCGGACGCTTCCGGCGAAGCGCTCCGCTTCCTGAGCTCCCAATAACAACGCGCCGCAACACGGTGAAGTGCTGCGGCGTCAACGGATGGGGCGAGATTCGAACTCGCGAGACGGTTGCCCGTCCACACGCTTTCCAGGCGTGCGCCTTAAGCCACTCGGCCACCCATCCCTAATACCAAATGTGGAATGAGGAGAAAGGACCGAGGAATTCCACTTTCCTCATTCCTCTCTCCTCGTTCCTCGTTGCGTCTCACGGACAGGGTGAGATTCGAACTCACGATACGGGGTTACCGTATACCGGTTTTCGAGACCGGCGCCTTCAGCCTCTCGGCCACCTGTCCATCGGACCACCAAATATCACCGCTCGAGCAGGGTGAGTCAACGAATCCGAAGCGACGAGGAACGAGGACCAAGGACCGAGGAATTCGACTGACGAAACGGCCGACAAATCAAATCCCTCGGTCCTTCGTCCTCATTCCTCACTCAACCGAACCCCCTCGCCTACCCTCAAAAAACTCTCGAAGTACTGCCCCACACTCCTCCCCCAACACCCCAGCAGTCACCTCCGGCCGGTGGTTGAGCCGCGGGTGCCTCACGATGTCACCCACCGACCCGGCCATCCCCGCCTTCTCATCCCACGCGCCGAACACGAGCGCCTTCACCCGCGACAGCACGATCGCCCCGGCGCACATCGCGCACGGCTCGAGCGTCACGTACAGCGTGCAGTCCTCCAGCCGCCATGATCCACGAGCACGCGCCGCCTCGCGTAACGCGAGCAGCTCGGCGTGGGCCGTCGGATCCTGATCCCGCACGGTACGATTCGCCGTCAGCGCGATGACGTCGGCTCCACACACGACGAGCGCGCCAACGGGAACGTCCCCGTGGCGCGCTGCGTCATGAGCGGCCGCCAGCGCCTGCCGCATGAACGGCTCGTGGACGCTCACCTGCGCCACGCGATCTAACGCGCGCCCGCGCCCGCCGGCACCGCTTCTCCGACCTTCTCGAACGTCAGCTCGCCGCTCGGCCCAACGCCGACGACGATGTGATCCCCTTCCCCGAAACGCCCCTCGAGCACCGCCAGCGCCAGCGGATTCTGAATGGTCCGCTGGATCGCGCGCTTCAACGGACGGGCGCC
>DASRHU010000150.1:0-2777 GCA_035650335.1 Gemmatimonadaceae bacterium
GCGCGAGAGCCACTCGCCGCCGTTGTCATTGGTGTAGATGACGATCGTGTTCTGGCGCAGCCCCAGCCGATCGAGCGCCGCGAGGATGCGGCCCACGCCCTGATCGACACGCTCGACCATGGCGACGTAATCGGCGCGCGTACTCGTCGAGTCGTCGAAGGCGTTGAGATGGCGCGCGCTGTCTCGCGCGACCGACGGCTTGTCGGGCACCTGGTACGGCCAGTGGGGCGCGTTGTACGCCACGTCGATGAAGAAGGGACGACGCGCATTCTGCTCGATCCAGCGGACGGACCGCTCGGTGATCAGATCGGTCATGTAGCCGTCGACGTGCACCGCCGAATCGTTCTCGAAGAGACCGTCGTAGCCCGGTGCGTCGTGCGACCTGTGCGTGTAGAAGTCGATCAAACCACTGTTGAAGCCGAAGAAGTACTCGAATCCATGCTTGTTCGGACTGAACTCCGGCTTCCACCCCAGGTGCCACTTCCCGACGAGCGCCGTCGCGTATCCCGCGTTCTTCATGAGCTGCGGGAGCGAGCGTCCCGTCACCGGGAGGCCGCGGTCGTAATCGGCGGGCCGCTGCATGCCCAGCGGGTACTCGAGGCTGACGCGCTGCTGGTACCGTCCGGTGATCAACCCGGCGCGTGTCGGGGTGCAGGAGGGCGCGTTCGCGTAGAAATCCGTGAGGCGCACACCGTCGCGCGCGAGGCCGTCGAGGTTCGGCGTCCGGATATCCGTGGCGCCGTAGACGCCGAGGTCGCCGTAGCCGGCGTCATCCGTCATGATGAGGACGACGTTGGGTCGCGACTGCGCCCCGGCGAGGCCGGCCGTGAGAAGGACAAACGCCGCGATCGTGAGGATTCTGGTGGACATAATTCCCTGACGGAGTTTCGCAAAGGTTGGCGGGAGCGGCGCGGCGAATCAAGGCACCTACCTCGAACCCCGCCCGCGCCGTAGGTTCGATCTTCCATGAACCGACAGCGCGTCTTTCCGTCGGCGATGCTCATCGTCTGCGCCGCCCAGGGGTCCGCGCAGTCCGACTCCACGAGCTCGACGCATCGACTCGACGCGACGGTCGTCGTCGCGCACCGCGTTCCACTCGACCTGCGCGCGTCCACGGCCGCCGTCAGCGTCATCACCCGCGCCGACCTCGACCGCACCCAGGCGCGCACGCTTCCCGACGCGCTTCGCTACCTCCCGGGACTCTTCTTCACGAGCCGCGACGGTGGCGGCGCCCTTCCTGTCGCCATGGCGCGCGGATTCTTCGGCGGCGGAGAGAATGAGTACGTGCTCCTCCTGGTCGACGGGATTCCCGTCAACACCACCCGCACGACACTCGTGGAGTGGACGAGTATCCCGGTGGCCGTAATCGAGCGCATCGAGGTGTTCCGCGGATCCGGCTCGGTCCTGTACGGCGACGCCGCCATCGGCGGCGTCATCAACGTCATCACCCGCGCACCGACCACCAACGCCAGTCGCGCCGCACTCGGCCTTTCCGAGCGCGAAGCACGGGATGGCGCGGTTCAGCTCACGCGGAAACTCGGGGACGCGTGGGGCACGGCCGGAACGGTGTCGCACACCGAGGGACCCGGCAACCGAGAGCATACCTTTTCCCGCCGCATCTCCACGTCCGTCGCACTCGAGAAGACACTCCCCGCGCAACGAACACGACTCGCGCTCGAGTACGATCGCCTGGCGGATGAGGATCCAGGCCCGCTCGACGAGACAGCCGCCAACGCGGATCCCCGCCGCGCCAACGAGCTGTTCGACGCCGACAAGCGAACACGCGATGCCGCCGAGCTCGTCGGAATCCTGGATCGTCCACTCGGTCCCTCGCAGATGCTCCGCGTGGCCGCACGCGTGCACGGCGCGCGGCAAGGACGCACGCGTACTCTCCTGCTGACACCATCGTTCGGCGACACGCAATTCCATCACGAAACCGACCAGGGGTTCTGGGTCCGGGCGCAGGCCGACCAGTTAGGCAGCGCGTCGAAGCTCGTCACGGGAGTGGAGGTCAGCCGCGCCGGCTACGAAAGCTCATACCGAAGCCCCGAGACGGGTGACGAGCTGAGCAACTCGTCAGGCAGGCGCCTGGCGCTCGCCCTCTATGCCGAGGGACACCGCGAGCTCGCCGCTCGGCTCCGCGCGTCCGCGGGCGCACGATACGATCGCATCACCCCCAGCGCCACACTCGACGATCGCGACGAAGAGGCGAAGTTCAGCGCGGTGTCTGGGCGTCTCGGCATTAACTACCGCTATCGGGACGGCGGCAACCTTTACCTCGTTGGATCGACGAGCTTCAAGACCCCGACGCTCGACCAGCTCTACGACAGCCGCCGCACCCCGGTCGGCGGTGACGTCTTCATCACCATCTCGAATCCGTCGCTCGAGCCTCAGCGCGCCCGCGAGATCGAGGCGGGCATATTTCAGCGCGTTCCGATGGGGCGCTCATCGCTCGAGATCTCATTGTCGGCGTATCGCCGCGAGCTCAGGGATGAGATCGACTTCGATCTCGCGACCTTCCGATACGGCAACATCAAGCGCAGCCGGCACGAATCGCTCGAGCTGCTCACCCTCGGTCATCTCTGGCGCGACATCGAGCTGCGGAACGCTCTGACACTCGGGCGGGCAACGTTCCGAAGCGGGCCGTACCAGGGAAATCAGCTCAAGAGCCTTCCGCGCTTCGCGACCCAGAGCGCCCTGTCCGTGCCGGTGCGCCGCGACGTCATGCTTACGTTCGGGCACCGCTCCACATCCAGGACGTATCTCGACGACGAGAA
>DASRHU010000151.1:0-7514 GCA_035650335.1 Gemmatimonadaceae bacterium
CAACAGCTGGTTGAGCGTCTGCTCACGCTCATCGTGTCCGCCGCCCAAACCGGCGCCACGATGACGTCCCACGGCGTCGATCTCGTCGATGAAGATGATGCAGGGCGCGTGTGCCTTCCCCTGCTCGAACAGGTCGCGCACTCGTGAGGCGCCCACGCCGACGAACATCTCCACGAAGTCGGAGCCCGACATCGAGAAGAACGGACGTCCCGCCTCACCGGCGACCGCGCGGGCGAGCAGGGTCTTGCCCGTGCCGGGAGGCCCGACGAGCAGCGCACCTTTCGGCAGACGTCCGCCGAGCTTCGTGAACTTCTGCGGGTCTTTCAGGAACTCGATGATCTCCTGAAGCTCGACCTTCGCCTCGTCGGCGCCCGCGACGTCGGCGAACGTCACCTTCGGCGTGTCGCCCGTCAGCAGCTTCGCCTTCGACTTGCCGAACGAGAACGCCTTCGAGCCGCCCGCCTGCATCTGCTTGAAGATGAACAGCCAGATGCCGATGAAGAGGATGTAGGGCAGGAAGTAGCCGAGCGTCCCGAGAATGGACGGACGTGCGTCCTGCGCCTCGATCTCGACGTTCGCGGCGCGAAGCCGCTCGACTTCCTTCTCCGAGTCGGCGACGGGCAGGCGCACGTTGAAGCGCGACACCGGCCGCTTGTTCACGACGACCTTGTCGCGGAACTCACCGGTGATCTGCTTGCCCGCCTGAATGGTCACCTTCTCGATGTTGCCGCGCGTGAGCTGCGTGTCGTACTCCGAGTACGAGATGGTCGGAGCCGGCTCGGAGCGCGCGCCCGAGAACTTGATGAACGCGAACGGGATGAGGATGATCAGAATCCAGAACGAGAGCGTCTTCGACACTCGCGCCCAGTTCATGTCACCCTTGGGTGGTGTATTTCGATCGGCCATTTACTGCAAGCTCGCTATGTAAGGCAAATGACGGAAGTTCTCCGCGTGATCGAGCCCGTACCCCACCAGAAACTCGTTCGGCGCATCGAAACCTATCAGCTTGACCGGGTAGCGCAGGTGCGAATCGACGTGCTTGTGCAGCAAAGCGCAAATATCGAGCGAACGGGGGCTCCGCACCGTGAGCAGGTCCATCAGCCGGCTCAGCGTGCGGCCGGAGTCGACGATGTCCTCTACCAGTAGAATGTGTTTCCCCTCCAGCCGGGTTTCCGGATCGTACACGAGGCGAACGTTGCCGCTCGATTCCATCTGGTCCCCGTAGCTCGCCGCCACCAGGAAGTCTACCTGAAGCGGACGCGTGATGCTGCGCACCAGATCACTGAGGAAAATGAAGCTTCCCTTGAGGAGCCCGAGGACGAGCAGGTCCCCCTCGGGGTACATTCGCGTGATCTCGCTCCCCAGCGCTCGCACGCGCTCGGCGATCTGTTCCTCGCTGTAGACGATGCGACGAACCGGGCGGCCGTCCAGCCGTGGGTCAGCGATCGATGTGCTCACAGCGAAAGGTGACGATCGGTCGACCGGACCGCGCGGGTGCCGCGAGTGAGCGGCGGACGCCAGGAACCCACACCACTTCGTCTCCGGCGACGACTACCGGCCACGCTCGCCGGCGAACCGCGTCGACGCCTGCATCGCGAAACAGCCCCTTCAGCCGACGGGGTTCCGTCGATCCCTCCGGGATCATGCGATCACCCGGTCGCCAGGCGCGAATGCTGAGCGCCTCGCCGGCGCGAAGCACCGCGCTCCATCGATCCTTCACCTCGCCCTCGTGGCGGACGAATCGCCAATCGCCCCATCGCGCGCCGTGCTCCAACCGGACCGCGGACACCTCGACGTCACGTGGGACGCGCCGCACGAGAAGGCGGTCACGCTGCCTCATGGCTTCTACGCCGCCGCTGAGCTGAATTCGCGCTCCCGGCGCACCTTGAATAGTAAACGATACGAGCCGTTCCGTTCCACGGCGATCCAGCGTAACCCCTTGTCGTGCAGCGAGTGCGGGCCAGATCAGAGCGAGCTCGCTCGCCCCGAATCGGACGAGGTCATCACGGGCGACGACGAGCGACGAGCCCTCGAGCGACCATTCGACCCCCGCATCGATCGCGTCGTCCAGATCCACCCGGAGCGCCGCCGCCCGCCGTGACAACGCGACAAGCTCCGAGGTCAGCTCCGGCCGAACCCGCGCGAGCGCCGGCAGGAGGTCGAGCCGCACCCGGTTTCTGAAGTAGAGGCGCGAGACGTTCGTCGGGTCGTCGACGAACGATACTCGCCACGCCCGCGCGCACTCGCCGACGGCCGACCGCGTCAGCGCGAGGAGTGGACGACCGACACTCGACGGCGCGAGCAGGCCCGCGAGTCCCCGTGCGCCGGAGCCACGGAGCGCACGCATGAGCACCGTCTCGATGTGATCGTCCAGCGTGTGTGCGGTGACGATGTGGGCGCCCAGCTCGCGCGAGATCGCTCTCAGGAACTCCATTCGCTGCGCGCGCCACTCCGCCTCCGTTGCCGCCGGCGTGTGGCTGAGACCCCGTCGCACCTCGAGTCCGAGCGAGCGCGCGCGCGCCTCCACGAGCGAAGCCGCTCTGGTGGCCGCCGCGCCGGTTCCGTGATCGAATGTCGCGACCGCCGCGACACGATCGGGAGCCACCCGGGCCGCAGCCTCGAGGAGGACCATCGAATCGCGTCCCCCCGAGACGGCGAGCACCGCCGGGCCACGTTCGAGCTCGGCACGCACGGCCCTGGTGACGAGCGCCACCGCCGTGGCACCCTCGTCGCGCTTCACCCGCGGCACGCGGTGCGCCCTCGCCCCTGCCAATCGGTGCGTATACATTTCCGGCTCACACTCTCGCCCAGGGGAATGCTGTGGAGACGCAAGGACCGCTTGCAGTGATCTGGGTCGCCGCGGGGTTGATCGCGTTCTACATCGCGCTCATCTGGATCAACTCGCTGCTCGGCCTCTTCCTCACCCCGCTGTTCATCATCCCGCTCACCTGGCTGCAGGATCGCGTGAAGGAGCGGAAGGCTCGCAAGGCCAGGAAGCGCTGAATTAGCCTAGCCGCCCTGCGGGGCGGGAGCCAGACCGACGGGATGGCGAGTCGGGAATCGTGAAGGGCGCCGAATCGGTGAACGGCGCTCTTTTCCAATCCTGACGCCTCGCTCCACATTCCGAGACGAACCGGCCGCGATACTCGTCTGTATCTCGTACACCTTTTCCGGAGCAACCATGGGCCTGCTCGTCCTGTTGGTCGCCATCGGCGCGGTCGCGTTCTGGGTGATGACCGCCTACAACGGATTGATCAGCCTCAAGAACCAGGTCGCCAACGGCTGGAAGCAGATCGACGTCCAGCTCAAGCGGCGCCACGATCTCATCCCGAACCTCGTCGACACGGTCAAGGGAGCGATGCAGTTCGAGCGTGAGACGCTCGAGGCGGTCATCGCCGCTCGCAACCAGGCCATCACCGTCGAGCGCGGGGGCGCGGGCGTCGCCGCCACCGCTCAGGCCGAGTCGCAGCTCTCGGCCGCGCTTGGCCGTCTCTTCGCCGTGGTCGAGGCATATCCGCAGCTCAAGGCGACCGGGAATGTCGCGCAGCTTCAGGAAGAGCTGACGTCCACCGAAAATCGCATCGCCTTCGCGCGCCAGCACTACAACGACGTCGCGACGCAGTACAACACCAGGCAGCAGCAATTCCCCACGAACATGGTGGCAGGGCTCGCGCGAGCAACGCCGGCCGAGCTGTGGGAGATCACCGACGCCGCCGAGCGCGCCGTGCCGAAGGTCGATCTGTCGATGCGGCCGAACGTGCGCACCTAGCGCGATCTGCCTGACGAGCCGCGCGGATGAGCGACGCAGTCGATCTCTTCTCGCAGCAACAGGCGAACCGAAGCCGCTCACACTGGCTGATCGCCGGCTTCGTGATCTTCTTCGCCTGGCTCGGCTTCGGCGGCGACATCATCCTGCTCGAGATGAGCCGCGGCGAGGCGGCGGGCACTCGCTGGGACATCCCCTTCCTCGGCATCGCGCTCACGACGTATGCCCTGGCCACCGTCATCTGGGCCTCACGGGCGGGATCCCGGGCGATACTCGGCTCCACCGGGGCGACCGAGCTGACGGCGCCCGGAACGGACCAGGAGCGCATGCTGGTGAACGTCGTCGAGGAGATGGCCATCGCCGCCGGCCTCCCGCGTCCCTCGATCTGGACCATCCCCGACCCCGACCCGAATGCGTTCGCCACCGGCCGCGATGAGAACACCGCCGCCATCGCCGTGACGCAGGGGCTGCTCGAGGTGTGCACGCGCGACGAGCTTCAAGGCGTGATCGCACACGAGCTGGCGCATATCAAGAACTACGACGCGCGACTCATGACGCTGCTGGCGGCGATGGTCGGCGCGATCACCGTCGTCTCCGATTACATGCACCGCATTCTCTTCCACCGCGGGAGCGGCCGCGCGCTCGGAGCCGTCGTCCCCCGCAAGAAGAAGGGCGGCGGCGGCGTGCTGCTCATCGTCCTGCTCGTACTCTGGGTGATCAGCTGGATCCTCGCGCCAGCCATCTCCCGCATGCTCGCCCTGGGCGTGAGTCGCAAGCGCGAGTTCCTCGCCGATGCGATGAGCGCGCAGTTCACGCGCAACCCGATGGCGTTGGCGACCGCACTCGAGAAGATCGAGCGGTCGCACGAGCCGACGCGATCCATCCGGCGCGGGGCCGCACACCTCTGCATCGCGGACCCGTTAGGCCGTCGCGTCAACCTCAAGGAAGGCTGGCTCGCCGACCTGTGGGGAACGCACCCGCCGATGGCGATGCGCGTCGCCCGGCTGCGTGGGATGGCCTTCCAGGAGCAGAAGCGGGCCCAGCGCGAGGCGGGCGCGCTCGCGCAGCCGGCGTAGGAGCGCGGTGCTCAGTCACGCAGGACGAACACGAACGACTGCGACACGAGCTGGTTGACTTTCCGACCCCGAAGCTCGGCCGGCGTAAAGCGGCAGCGACGGAGCGCGGCCATCACCGCGTCGGTGAAGCGCTCATGCGTCGCGGCGTCCACCACGACGCTCTCCATCATCACGCGTCCCATGGTGTCGACGACGAACCGAGCGGATACCGAGCCCTGAAGTCGTAGGGCCCGAAGCTCCGCGGGATATCGGGGCACTGGGTTCGTCGGCCAGGGAACGACTTCGCGGTCTACCGAGCCGGGACCCGGAACGGCCGTAGTGCGTCGTGCGCCTCCGTCATCCCCTCGCGTGCGCCATTCATCCCTTCCGACCTCGGCGCGATCGAGAGCCACGTCGGGCTCGTCAACCGTGACGTCGATCTTCGTGGTTATCGGCCCAGGCAGACGAACTCTCGATCCCCCGTCCCCGGTCCCGGATCTCGACACTCCGCATCCACGACAGCGTCTGGGCTGCGGCGGTCTCGGCGGATAGACGGGAATGACGACGTCGGGGGCCGCAGGTGGGGGCGGAAGTGGACGTGCGGCATCGGCGGCCGCCGTCAAGACGATTCCATGCACGACCACGCTCACCAGCGAGCTCACGCGGCGGCGGACCGGCCGGGGCGAAGACTCCACGAGCTGAGCCATCATGGGATTCTCCCGGGAACGAGGACGCCTGACCTTCGCTCCGGGCCATGCTACTCGCGCGACATGACCACCACGTGTCGCGTCGATTAACTCTCGGTGAGCCGATCGTTAGGATTCGTTGACGCCGCTCGCGGTCGCCTCGGCCCGTGGGACGTCGCCCATCTTCCGACGCACGCGCGCCGTAAACGTGCTGCCGGCTCCGGGCTGGCTCACCACGGTCACGTTGCCGCCGAGCAGCCGCGCCAGCCTCCGCGCCACGCTCAAGCCGATTCCCGTCCCGGCGACACGGCGCGAGGCCTGGCTTTCCAGCTGCAGGAACGGGTCGAAGATGCGCTCCTGGTGGTGCGATGGGATGCCGATGCCGGTGTCGCGGACATCGAACACGACATCCTCGCCGTCGACGCGCGCCGTCACCACGACCTCTCCCTCGTCCGTGAACTTCACAGCGTTCGACAGGAGGTTCAGCAGGATGTGCCGCACCTTGGCGACGTCGGTCTCCAGTGTCACCGCCTCAGTCGGCACATCGACGCGCAACGGCAGCTTCCGCTCGGCCGCGATCGGAGCGATGACCGATGCGGCCTCGGTGACGACGGCGGAGAGCTGAGCCGAGCCGCGGCGCAACTCCTCCTGTCCCGATTCCAGCCGCGAGAAGGCGAGCACCTCGTCGATCAGGTGCAGGAGATGGTGCGAGGCGTTCCGCACACGTTCCACCTGGTGTCTCGCCGAGTCCGGAATCGGCGCCGGCACGCCCATCAGGAGCAGCTCGGTGTAGCCGATGATCGCGTTGAGCGGTGTGCGCAGCTCATGGGACATCACGCCGAGAAAATCCGTCTTGGCACGGCTCGCGATCTGTGCGTCGTGATACAGACGGGCGTTGTCCACCGCCATGCCCGCGCGGCGCGCGAACTCCTCGGCGAGCGAAAGCTCCTGCGTCCCGTACCGTCGATCGGCGGCCTCGATCACCAGCGTGATCGCCCCCCGAGTACGGCCGCGCGCGAACAGGGGGACGACGATCAGCGAGCTCGGGCGCAGCTCGCCGAGAAAGTCGTACGGATCCGCACGAAGATGCTCGCCGGAAATCCGCGGAAAGTCCGATGAGGTGCGGGGCAACGTCCCCACCCCGCGCGCCGCGCGAACCTGAGGCGGATACTCGGGGAAGAGGTCCGACATACCCGTGCGCAGGGCACGCACCATCGGATGGTGCAGCGCGGTGGGATCGGGCGTCGCGCGCAGCGCGCTCTCCGCCGCGTCACGCCGGGATGCGTCGTGGTGCACGGCGGCGACGCGCCGAATCCTGTCGTCCGGATCGATGATGTCGATGATGCACGCATCAGCGAGAACCGGGACCGCCAACCTCGCGATGGTCGGCAGCGTGTCCTCGTAATCCAGCGAGGCGGCGAGAATGCTGCTCGCCTCCGCGAGGAACCGCAGCGCTTCTTCGGAGCGTCGCTGATCGGTGATGTCGTTCAGCGTCGCGACGGCCGCGAGGATGCGCCCGTCGCGATCGAGAATCGGCGTCGAGTTGACCGTCACGAAGCCGCGAGTCCCATCGCCACGCGTTACGCGGAGGTGCTCGCCGACCACCCGTTCGCCATGCATGATCGAGCGCGCGAGCGGGAACTCCTCGGGAAGCAGCTCGACGCCGCTCGGCGAAGCGAACTTCCAGTCGGCGTACCCCGCGATATCGAGGGTCTCGATGAACGGCCGCCGGAGGATGTGCTCGAGCTGCTCGTTCCCGCGAACGAGTCTCCCCGACGGCGCTTCGGCGATCAGCAGCCCCGCCGGGATCTGCTCGACGATCGTATCGAGGTGCGCCCGCTCCTCGCTCAGGTCGTCCAGCGCCGCCTGCGCCTCACGACGCGCGGCGTTCGCCTCGTCGAAGAGGCGCGCGCGCTCGAGCGCGAGCGCGGACTTCGCCGCAAGGCCTTGAATGAAGGCGCGCTCATCGGTGGAGAATTCCTGCTCCGTGCGGAAGCTCAACCCCAG
>DASRHU010000152.1:0-6958 GCA_035650335.1 Gemmatimonadaceae bacterium
ATACGCCGGTGGTGAAGATCAACAGGCTCGCCCCCGCTCACGTCGCGGTGTACGTCAAGATCGAAGCGTTCAACCCACTCGGCTCGGTCAAGGACCGGCTCGCTCTCGGCGTGATCGAGGATGCGGAGCGCTCGGGCGCCCTCAAGCCAGGGCAGACTGTCATCGAGGCGACGAGCGGCAACACCGGCATCGGACTGGCGATGGTCTGCGCACAGAAGGGATATCCGCTGGTCGTCACGATGGCCGAGAGCTTCAGCGTGGAGCGCCGCCGCCTGATGCGATTCCTCGGTGCCAAGGTCATCCTGACCCCCGCGCCCGAGGGCGGCACCGGGATGGTGCGCAAGGCGGTCGAGCTCGCCGAGGCGAACGGCTGGTTCCTCACCCGTCAGTTCGAGAACGAGGCCAACGCCGACTACCACTCTCGCACGACGGCGCGCGAGATCATCGACGACTTCAAGGGCGAGCGGCTCGACTACTGGGTGAGTGGTATCGGGACCGGCGGAACGCTGAAGGGGGTCGCGCGCGTCCTCGACAAGGAGCGGCCCGAGACGAAAGTCATCGTCGCCGAGCCGGCCGACGCGGCGATGCTCACCAGCGGAACGAAGCAGGAGCGGAAGCCCGACGGCTCACCCGCCTCCAGACATCCGTCGTGGAAGCCGCACCCGATTCAAGGGTGGAGCCCCGACTTCATTCCGAAGCTCGCGGGCGATGCGGTTGACGCGGGCTACATCGACCGAGTCATCACGGTGCCGGCACCCGAGGCGATGCAGTGGAGCCGCCAGCTCGCGCAGAAGGAGGGGATTTTCGTCGGCATTTCGGCCGGTGGAACGTTCGCGGCCGCGATGAAGGTCGCGGCGGACGCTCCCAAAGGCTCGGCGATCCTCGTTATGCTCCCCGACACCGGAGAGCGCTACCTGAGCACCCCGCTCTTCGCCGACATCCCGGCAGAGATGACCGAGGAAGAGGCAATGATTGCAGCGCGGACGGTCGCGGCGGCCATCTAGTCTTCTGTGATTGGGATCGCGGTTCGAGGAACCGCAGATGGCCGCAGAAACTTCAACGTCAAGAGCGTTGCCACGGATTGCACGGATTCGAACGGCGAAACAGCACGGATACGGCAAACAGCGAGGGCTTGTTATAACTGCAATGGCGGAACTCAACGGAATAATCGATCCGGTTAAATCACCGTGATGCTTGGCCCGATAGATTTTCCACAAAGCTTTTCGCAGTTGCAGCTAATCCGTGCCGTTTCGCCGTTCAAGATCCGTCAAATCCGTGATGCGCTGTTGACGTTGCCGTTCTCTGCGACTGTCTGAGGCGAGACGGGCCACTCGAGCTCACGGGCCCTCCATCTCTCGCACCTCGCACTCTCCCTCCCACTCCGGCCAATGCCGGAGGTGCAACTCCATGAATTCCTCCGCCAGCGCGATGGCTTCGGCCTTCGACGCGGCGTTGAGAATCGCGAACCCGCCAATCACCTCCTTGGCCTCGCTGAATGGGCCGTCGGTGGTGTGCAGCTTCCCGCGCTTGATCCTGACGCGTGCGCCCTGCGCGCTGGGCTTGAGGCCGCCGGCGCTGACGAAGACGCCGGATTTCGTTTGTTCGGCCATCAGCTTGTCGATCGCGTCGAACAGCGCCTGGGGTGGCACGCCCGCCTTCTCGCTTCCCTTGACGATCGTCATGTACCGCATGCTCGGGTCTCCTGGTTGGTAGATCGAAGTGTGATTCTACCAAGGCGTCGAACGAGACGACGCGGAATCGACAGCAGGCCGCGGGGTACCGGCGCGGAAAGAACCGGACTCTTCGCTCGACGCCGGCAGGCCTCTTGCCGCTCTCCGCTCGCCACCTCAGGGCCGGTTCCCCGTGCAACCACGCAACTGTCATCGCTCAGCCAGCGGTCGTACCCTCGGGCTATTCCTCGCCCTCGCAATCGGTGCCTGCGGCGACTCCCCCTCAGCCCCCGTACGCCACTCCGCGCAACAGCCGGACGCCAACCTCGGACGATGGCCGGCGACGCTCCCGAACAACCCGTGGAGCGCACCCGCCGGTCCGCCGGTGCTCGTGGGTGCGGGCGACATTGCGCGCTGCTACCAGCCCGAGAATCCAACGGCGATCACTCCTGCCAGCCTAACAGCGGCTGAAGCGACGGCGAGCCTCCTCGACCGAATCCCGGGAACCGTCATCGCGGTGGGTGACAATGCGTACGAGCTCGGCTCACCCTCCGACTACCTGTTGTGCTACCACCCGACGTGGGGGCGACACAAAGCACGCACGCGCCCGGCTGCCGGCAATCACGAGTACCTAACGCCTGGCGCCGCAGGCTACTTCGGATACTTCTTTCCCGACGGAAGCGCTCCGGGAGGGTACTACAGCTACGACCTCGGAGGCTGGCACGTCATCGTTCTCAACAGCACGCCGCAGTGGGCGTCCTGTCCCCCGCCCAAAACGTCGCCAGCCGACGGGCGGACGTGCGTGGGAGATGTTGCGCAGCGACTCTGGCTGATCGCCGACCTGCAATCACATCCGGCGCGGTGCACCGTCGCGTATTTCCACCATCCTCGCTACAGCTCCGGCCGACACGGGAGTCAATTCGAGATGCAGCAGCTCTGGGACATCCTGTACGCGCATGGCGTCGATGTCGTCGTCTCCGCCCACGATCACCTCTACGAGCGTTTCGCGCCCCAGGATCCCGAAGGAAACGCCGACAATCAACGCGGCATCCGCCAGTTCACCGTCGGCACCGGCGGCGCGGAGCTCTACGAGTTCCGAACGATCCTCCCCAACAGCGAAGCGAGGGACAACTCCACGCACGGCGTCCTCGCCCTGGCGCTCGGCGACGGTCGTTATGGATGGTCGTTCTTTCCCACGGCCGGAGGGACGTTCAGAGACTACGGAACTGGCACCTGCCATTAGGCACATCGGCATCCACGCCCGCCTCACCGCCCGGTAGCTCATCTCATGTGATGCCTCGCGTGTCTCCGGTCGCGGCGCTACCTTGGCGACCGTGGAGACCGCCCTTCCCTCCGCCCTCCAGGCGCCCTTTCGCGCCATCGCCATTACCATGGTCCCCGACGCCGCCTCTCTCGATGAAGGGGGATGGCGCGACGTCGATGCAGCGATAGCTCGAGCGCTGGCGGCGCGGCCGCCACGCATGCGACGCCAGCTCGCGCTGCTGATTCGCATCCTCGACGCGCTGCCGATTCTCCGCTGGGGAAGGCGCTTCCACACACTCGGCGCCGGCCGACGCGCACGATTCCTCGAAGCCATGCAGTACTCGCCCGTGCTCCTGCTGCGACGAGGCGTGTGGGGACTTCGGACGCTCGTCTTTCTCGCCTACTACGCGCGTCCCGACGTTCAGGCGACGCTCGGCTACCGCGCGACCGCGCGAGGCTGGAGAGCGCGCGCATGATCTGTCTCGACGCCGACGTCGTCATCATCGGCTCCGGCGCCGGGGGAGGCACCGTCGCGCGAAGCCTCGCGCCGCTCGCGCGCGACGGAATGCGGGTACTCCTCCTCGAGCAGGGCGCCCGCCTCGATGATCACGAGTTCACCGGGCGCGAGATCGAGATGGCCGACGCGCTGTACGAGGACGGCGGCGGATTCCTGACGGCGGACGGGACCATGACGCTCGCCTTCGGTCGCGCCTACGGTGGCTCGACCGTGGTCTACACCGGTACGTCGCTCGTCGCCCCAGAGCGCGTCATTAGCGCCTGGGACGTCCCCGGTCTCACGCACGACGACATCGCTCGGCGATCGCAGGTGGCGATGGAGGAGAATGGCGTCCACCTCCTCGAAGAGGCCGAGATCAACGAGAACAACCGCCTTTTCGTCACCGGCTGCGCCCGTCTCGGTCTCCACGCCGAGCAGTTTCCTCTGAACGTCCGCGGGTGCTTCGGCTCGTCGCTCTGCAATCTCGGCTGCCCCAATCTCGCCAAGCAGGGGACGCACCGCGTCCAGCTCCCCGCCGCCGAACGTGAGGGGGTCGAGGTCGTTACGCGCGCGGAGGTCGTTAGGCTCGAAGAGCGCGCGGTCATCGTCCACGTGCACGAGAAACGTGACGGAGAGAAAGGCCGCCCTTCGGAATGGCGCCCGGGCAAGTATCGCATCTGTGCACCGACGATCGTCGCGTGCGGCGGATCCATTGGATCGAGCGCCCTGCTGCTGCGCTCCGGATTCGGCGACCGTCTCCCCGCCCTTGGGCGCGGATTCGCCTGCCATCCGGCGCACATCCTCGTCGGCGAGCACGATCATCCGATCACGAACGACGTCGGTCATCCCAAGAGCTACTTTCTCGATCGGGCCGCCGAGGAGGGCTACGTCCTCGAGACGTGCATGTACTTCCCGTTCGTCACGGCGAAGAACCTCACCGGACTGGGGGAGCCGCACGCGAAGCTCATGCGCGCGTTTCCCCGCCTGCAAATGATTCTGGTGCTCGCCGTCGACCACGCCGCCGACGGGAACCGCATCACGGTCGATCGCAACGGCCGGCCGGTGGTGCATTACAAGTTCGCCAGGTCGACGATCACGTCGCTCGTGCGCGCGACGCGAACCTCGGCGCGGATCTTCTTCGCCGCCGGTGCCCGCCGCGTGCATGCGCCATCGGCGAGACCGCCGCTCATCGAGCGCGACGACGCGAACCGGGTGGACGAGCTGATTTCCGAGCGCCACTTCAAGCCGGGAACGATCTCGATCTCCGCCGCCCATTTGATGGGTGGGTGCGCGATGGGGCGCGACCCACGCACCTCGGTCACCGACTCATGGGGACGCGTACACGGGATTCCGTGGCTGCGTGTCGCAGACTCGAGCCTCTTCCCCGACGCGCTCGAGATCAATCCGTACGTGACGGTGATGGCACTCGCCGATCGCGTGGCCGAAGGCATTCGAGAGGACGCGGGCGTCCTGATGGCGGCGGCGCGTGGCTGAAATCGGCGGCCGGCTCGTCGCGCGCGCGCTCGAGGACGAAGGCATCGAGCTCGCTTTCGGCATTCCCGGCACCCACAACATCGAGCTGTACGATGCGCTGGCTGCATCGGAGCGAGTGCGTACGATCCTCGTCACCGACGAGCAGAGCGCGTCGTTCATGGCCGACGGTGCGTGGCGAGCGTCGGGGCGGCTCGCGTGTGTGAACGTCGTTCCCGGCGCCGGGCTGACCCATGCGATGTCGGGAATCGCCGAGGCGTTCATGGACACCGTGCCAATGCTCGTGCTCGGGTGTGGCATTCGTCGGGACACGGGGCGCGCCTTTCAGCTGCATGATGTCGATCAGGCGGCGATGGTCGCACCGGTGACGAAGGCGCAGCTTCGTCCGGCGTCGGCGCGCGAGCTGTACGCGACGATTCGCAAGGCGTGCGAGATCGCGCGCTCCGGAGCTCCCGGTCCGGTGTTCGTGGAGGTGCCCGCCGAGCTGTATCTCCTGTCGCACGACGTGAGCGGCGAGGTGCCCTTCGCGCCGTCGGTCACTGTAGGTCGGCCCGATGCGCGCGAGGCCGCCGCGCTGCTCAACCGCGCGAAGCGACCGCTCGTCTACGTCGGGCTCGGCGCGGCGAACGCGCGCGTCGTCGAGCTGATCGAGCGGCTGGAGGCGCCAGCGTCCACGACCTATCAGGGAAAGGGCGTCGTCCCGGAGACGCATCCACTGTTCCTCTGGCCCGGGTTCGGCGACGCGGCGCCTGCGTTCGCGCGCGAGCTCGCACGCGAGTGCGACGCGACGCTCGCCATTGGCTGTCGGTTTGGCGAGGTGGCGACGGCGAGCTACGGGCTCGAGCCCCCTGCTCCCCTCGTGCACGTGGACATTGATCCCAACGTGCTCGGTCGCAATCACGAGACGGCGCTGCCCATTCAGAGCGATGCCGCCGCATTCGTCGACGCGCTGCTCCCCTTGCTGACGCCACGGCCACGCGACGAAAAGCTGCGTGAGCGCGTTCGCCGCGGCCACGAGGGCGTCCGTCGCGAATGGTTAGGCACGGGGGACACGAAGCGCGTCCCGCCCTTCGCGCTCCTCGATGCGCTCCAGCGGACGTTCGGCGACGAGACGATCTTCACGACCGACAGCGGCAACGGGACGTTTATCGCGATGGAGATGCTGCTGCTGAACGCACCGGGCCGATTCCTCGGCCCGATCGACTACTCATGCATGGGCTACGCGGTGCCGGCGGCGATCGGCGCCAAGCTCGCGCGACCCGACGCGCCGGTCGTCGCGCTCGCTGGCGATGGCGCGTTCCTGATGACGGGCCTGGAGCTGCTCACCGCCGCGACGAACGGCGCCTCGGTCGTGGTCGTGGTGCTCCGCGACCGCGAGCTCGCGCAAATCGCGCAGTTTCAGCACACCGCGATGAACCGCAAGACGGCCAGCATCATCGGCGAGTACGACGTCGAGGCGATATGCCGTGGGGTGGGGGTGGAGTGTCTGCAAATGCGGAACGCCGCCGAGATTCAGCCCGTGCTCAACCGAGCGCGTGAGATCGCGGAGGGTGGCCGTCCGGTCACCATCGATTGCGCGATCGACTACTCGCGCAAAACGTATTTCACGTCGGGCGTGGTGAAGACGAACTTTGGGCGGCTGCCTTGGCGCGATCGGTTCCGTTATGCGGGGCGGGCGGTGTTGAGGAGGATGGGCTCGAGGTAGTCGAGGTCGTCAAGGTGCGGAGGTCGTCCAGGTCGTCGAGGTAGTCGCGGCAATCAAGGTGACTTGCTCTCGGACGCTCCGCGCCGGCCAACTCAACCTCGAGCCACCTCGACAACCTGGACGACCTTGACGACCTCGACAACCTCCACTACCTCGACACCATTCATAACCCTCGACCACCTGTGCCGCCCTCCCGCCGCATCCTCCTCGCCGACGCCGACGCGTTCTACGTCGCCGTCGCGCGCATGATGGACCCGGAGGGTGCGGGGAAGGCCGAGCTGCTCATTGTCGGCGGAACGCGCGAGAGCCGGGGCGTCGTCTGCAGCGCGTCGT
>DASRHU010000153.1:0-3016 GCA_035650335.1 Gemmatimonadaceae bacterium
CTTGCTCACCCGCATCGGCAAGCCATCGTGCGCGCGGATCGCCGCCT
This sequence comes from Gemmatimonadaceae bacterium, assembly GCA_035650335.1. GTDB lineage: Bacteria > Gemmatimonadota > Gemmatimonadetes > Gemmatimonadales > Gemmatimonadaceae > JAICNG01. The sequence continues at coordinate 48 of DASRHU010000153.1, forward strand.
CGCACTCCTCGGCGCCGAGGGGATGGCTCACGTAGTAGCCCTGGTACGCGTTACACCCTCGACCGCGCAGGAAGGCCAGCTGCCCTTCCGTTTCGACGCCTTCCGCGATCACGGTGAGATCGAGCGAGTGCGCCATGGCGATCACCGCCGTCGCGATCGCGGCATCGCCCGACGTCGCCGTGATGTCGTGCACGAACGACTGGTCGATCTTGAGCGAGTCCACGGGGAAGAGTCGTAACGCGCTCAGCGACGAGTAGCCGGTTCCGAAGTCGTCGATCGAGATGCGGACGCCGAGTCGCTTCACCGCACGCAGCTTCTCGATCGTGTCGTCGTCGCTCTGCATCGCGATGCTCTCGGTGATCTCGAGCTCGAGCGCGGCCGCAGGGAGTCCGGTCTCGTGGAGGATCGACGAGATGGTCTCGACGAAGTCGAGCTGCTGAATCTGGCGCACCGACAGGTTGCAGGAGGCGTGCAGCTCGGTGAGCCCGCGGTCGCGCAGCGCCTTGACCTGCGTGCACGCTTCGCGAAGCGACCATTCCCCGAGCGGGCCGATGAGGCCCGTCGCCTCGGCGAGCGAGATGAAGTCGGCCGGATAGAGAAGTCCGAGCTCGGGGTGATTCCAGCGGATGAGCGCCTCCACGCCGATCACGTGGCTGGTCGCGAAGCTCACGATCGGCTGATAGTGCATCACCAGCTCGCCGTTGCTGATCGCCTTGCGCAACCCGTTCTCGAGCGCGAGCTGCTCGAGCGCCTTCGCGTTCATTGCGGGCGCGTAGAGGCGGAACGTGTCGCGTCCCTGCGCCTTCGCTCGATACATCGCCGCATCCGCGTTGCGCAGCAGGGCGTTGGCATCCTCCCCGTCATTGGGATACAGCGAGATCCCGATGCTCGTCGAGACGTACAGCTCGCGCCCATCGATCTCGATCGGGTGCTTCAATGCGTCACGCACCTTGCGCGCAACGACGATGGCGTCGTCGGAATGCTGCAGGTGCGGGACGAGAATCGTGAACTCGTCGCCGCCGATGCGCGTCACCGTATCCCCTTCCCGGAGGAGACCCGTCAGGCGACGCGAGATCGATTGCAGGAGCCGGTCGCCCATCGCGTGGCCGAGCGAATCGTTGATGACCTTGAACCGGTCGAGGTCGAGAAAGAACACTGCCAGGCGCCGTTGCGACCGGTGCGCATGCGAGATCGCGAGGTTCAGACGGTCGAGGAAGAGCTGACGGTTGGGCAGTCCGGTGAGCGTGTCGTGATACGCGAGGTGCTCGATCTGGGCGGCGGCCTGCATCGCCGTTTTCTGCTCGTTTTCGAGCAGCCAGATGACGGTGCCGAGCGCCATCAGGAAGTACATCAGGATGTCGAGGAAGCCGGTGTACGAGACGTAGGCCGGGTACGTCTGGGAGATCGCCTCGTAGATCGCTACGCCCAGGTAGTGCAGCTGCAGGAGGCCGTACACGAAGAACGCACCGCTCACCATGCGCGCGCCAAGTCCCGTCACGACGGCGCGGGCGCGCCAGATGCCGAACGCCGCCGCGAGGAAGCCGGCGCCCGAGAGAATGGCGCGCAGGCCAACGCGCGCGAAGAATCGCGCGAAGCCGGCGTCCTCCTGCCAGACAAAAAGAATCGCCGTCGCGAGGCCAGTGGCTGCGGCGGCGAGCAGTGTGCGTCGAACGCGATCCTGCGGTATCGAGCGTCCGGTGGTCAGCTCGTAGATACCGAAGAGTACGAGCGGAATCTGGGTGAACCCGGCAATGCCGGCGACGACGTTGACGGCCAGGCGCGCCGGGTGCAGCGCCGAAAAGGTGCTCGAGAGGTAGAGGCCGACGGCCCCGGAGAGCAGGTGGATGCTGAGGGCGAGCCAGCTCCACTGCAGGTGTGTGAGGTACGCTTTCTGGTAGTATCGCTGAAAACTGCGGAACACCGCGGCGGTGAGGAGCGCACCACCGGCCTGCATGATGAACGAGATGTAGACCGCGGTGATGAAGTCGGCCATGCTCGACGATGGGCCCGGGGTGTGCGCGGGACCGGCCTGTCCAGCAGGTTAGCCGCGACCAATAAATGACGAACGGAGATTGGGGGCGTAACCGATGGTACGACTTGAGGCTACGGCGAGCCTAGCGCCCCTGGATCAGGCGCCGAAGGTATGAGGCGGGGTCGTTGAGGAATGCGCGCGTCAGGTTGACGTGCTCCAGCTCCTCGAAGGCGACGCGTTCCGGCGGCGTTTTGTCGAACGTGTAGATCGTCGCGCCGGGAAAGGCGAGGAGGATGGGAGAGTGCGTCGCGATGACGAACTGGCCCTCGCGCGCGATCATCTCGTGAAGCAGCGCCATGAGCGCAAGCTGGGATTGCGGCGACAGCGGTGCCTCCGGCTCGTCGAGCAGGTGCAATCCGCCGGGGACGAACCGCGCCTGGAAGAGCGTGAGAAAGCTCTGTCCATGCGAGCGACCGTCGAGGTCGCCGCCGTATCTGCCGTCGATCGCCTCGATCGACGCGAACGCCGGCCCCATGGCGAGCCCCTTGGCGTACTCGGACCGTCCCTCGAATTCGCGCTCGATGCGCGCGATCTCCTCACGCATATCCGCCTTCAGCCGCGAGAGACGTTTCGCGTACCCGAAGAAATCCTCGGCCCGCAGGAAGAAACCGCGTTTTGACCGGACCGACCATGTGAGCGCGAGGTGCTTCGCGAGCGAGCGCTGCGCCGCGAGCGTGGTATCGGCGCGCGCTTCGTCGCTGCCCACCGTGGGAAGCTCGGCGGCCAGGGCCATCGCCTCGAGGAGCGTCGACTTGCCGGAGCCGTTCTCTCCGACGAAAAAGGTGATCGGCGTCGCCAGCTCGATCGATTCGAGGGCGCGCACGACAGGCACGTCGAACGGAAACCCGTCGGGCATCGCACCGCGGCGTCTCAGGGAGATCGAGCGTAGCATGGAGGAAGCTCGTTAGGTGGCAGACCGGGGCCGCAGACGACGCAG
>DASRHU010000154.1:0-2987 GCA_035650335.1 Gemmatimonadaceae bacterium
GCGGAGTGCGTCGAAATCCGCGAGGTAGCGATCCATCGCTGCCAGCACGTCGGGCGAGTCGGGTGCGTTCACATCCTTCTTGTGTCCCGCCACCACGACCTTGGGCTTCAGAGAAGCGATCCGCTCGATCGACGCGCGCCACGCCTTGCGGGACGTGGTGTCGGAGCTTCCGAGCCACGCGTGCACGCCATCGAAGACGACGTCACTCGCGAGCACTGTACTGATCGAGGGGATCCAGAGGACGCTGTTGACGCCGGTGATGACGTCGCCGGTGAGATCGGGGATCACCTCCACGTGCTCGCCATCGACCGTGAGCCGCATCGACGGCAGCGGCTGCGGCATGACGATGCTGTCGGCGAAGATCTGTGGTGATCGCGTCTTCTCGCCGCGGAATGCCGGTGGCGCCGTCCGCTTGTACTCCTCGAGTGCCTTCGGCGTCATGTAGACCGGCGTGCCGGGGAACCGTTCGACGATCACCGCCGCGCCGGCGAAGTGGTCGTGATCCGGATGCGAGATCACGATCGCCTTGAGTCGCTTGCCTGACGCGGCGATGCGATCCGCGAGCCGGCGCGCGTCGGCGAGGTGGTACTGGGTGTCCCACAGCAACGCTTCGGTCGGCCCGATGATGAGCGTCGCGATGACGTTGAACGACAGCGAGTCCGATCCCACGTGCTCGAGACGAAGCTTCGGCGCCGAGGACGCCGCCGCCAGGTGCGGCTGGTTGAGCAGAACAAGGCCACCGGTGAACACCGCGGCGGTGAGCACCGCGAAGCCCACGACTCGCAGGGCAAGGCGAACGTACGACACGAGATCCTCCGGAGAGATCGGTCATGGTGCCGCGCTGGACCATGCATGTCAAAGACATTATTCTCGCGGCATCCATGCAGCCGATTCATGGCAAACCGTTCGTCCGTTCCGAGCGGCCGCTCGTCCCCGGACCCGACCGTCCACCTCATCTCCCTCTCTCGTGGATCTCGAAACGCGTCAGCTTCGGATGCTCGTCGCCATCGCCGACGAGGGCACGGTCACCCGTGCCGCGGCCCGGCTCAACGTGTCCCAGCCGGCGCTGAGTCACGGCCTGCGTACGCTGGAGCGGGGCGTGGGCGTGTCGCTGTTCGCGCGGCGCCCGCGAGGACTCGTCCCGACCGAGGCAGGCGAGCGCCTGCTCAGAACCGCGCGAAACGTGCTGCGCGAGATCGAGCGCGCGCGCTCGGAGATCAGCGGCGGCGCGATCGGACGAGGCGAGCTGCTCAGGCTCAGCACCGAATGCTACACGGCGTACCACTGGCTCCCGCCGGTGTTTCAGGCGTTTCGCGAGCGGTGTCCCGGTGTCGAGCTCCGTGTGATCCCGGCGGCCATCGGCCATCCGCTGCGCGCGCTGCGCGAGGAGGCCCTCGACGTCGCGATCGGCGTTAGGCGCGAGGCGTACGCCGGATTCGTCTATCACGAGCTGTTCGAGGATGAGCTCGTGGTCGTCATGCCCCCAGACCATCCGCTCGCATCGGAGCCGTTCGCGATCCCGCAGCACTTCGCGAACGAGCACGTCCTGGTCTTCTCCGAGGATCCGTTCGACACGACGCTCATGCGGTTGGTGCTCGGGCCGGCGGGCGTCGTGCCGCGCGAGATCTCCTACGTACCGGCGACAGACGCGCTGCTCGAGCTCGTGCGCACCGGTCTCGGGATCAGCGTGTTCGCGAAATGGGCCGTGGCGCGCCAGCTTCGCGACGGCGAGCTCGTAGGCATTCCGCTCACGAAAGGCGGGCGGCGGCGACAATGGAGCGCCGCTGTCCGTCGCACGATAGCGAATCGCTCCGCCATCACCGCGCTCGTCTCGCTGCTTCGCGAGCATGCGCCGTCATTTCAATCCGCGCCGCCGAATCGCCGGGTCGGCGGCGCTCGGCCTCGCTCGACCAGGACAGCTGTCAGCACTCGGCGCGGGTCGTAATCATCATAAATGTCATCCGGATTCGATGTCCGCTTGCGGCGAGTCCGCCCCAGCGCGAGCTGTTGATTACATCGCTCTTTCCCGATGAGCGAGGAGTTTCACATGAAGCGTAGCAGCGAGCACCTGCACGACCTGGCACACGACATTCGGTTCGGTCTGAGACAGCTGGCGCGCGCGCCTGGATTCGCGGCCGTTGCCATCGCCACGCTCGCGATAGGGATCGGCGCGACCACGGCGATCTTCAGCGCGGTCAACGCGGTCGTGCTGCAGCCCCTGCCGTTCCGTGCACCCGATGAGCTGGTGCGCGTGTACGCAACGTCGCCGTCGACATCCGCCACCGACGAAGTGTCGCCGCGGATGTTCGCCGCATGGCGTCGCGAGAGCCGCTCCTTCGCGGCCGTCGCGCCCATCGAGACGCGGAGCTTCACCTTCGCCGACGCCGCGCAGCTCCCGCAGCAGGCCGTCGGGGTCCGAACGACGTCGGACTACTTCCCCATGCTCGGGGTCGCGCCGTTCCTCGGCCGTGTCTTCCGAGCGGAAGAAGATCGTCCCGGGCAGAGCGGTGTGATCGTCCTCAGTCATCGATTCTGGACGTCGCGGTTCGGTGCCGACCGGTCGGTCATCGGCCGAACGGTGCGCCTCAATGCGCTTCCGCACGTCGTCATCGGGGTCATGCCGGCATCGCTCGACATCTCCGCTACGGCCATCGACCTGTGGACGCCGATCGCCTTCACGACCGAGGAGGAGACGAGCGTCGAGACGGGCTACCTCGATGTGATCGGACGCCTCCGGCCGGGCAGGTCGACGAGCCAGGCTCAGGCCGAGCTCTCGGCGGTCACGCGCCGAAGCGATGAGGGACGAGGCATGCGTGATCGAAGCGCCCGGCTCGTTCCGTACGAGGCGGATCTCGTCGGCGCGTACCGGGGCCGGTTGTTCGTCCTGCTTGGCGCCGTCCTCCTCGTGCTGCTCATCGCGTGCGTCAACGTCGCCAACCTTCTGCTCGCGCGGGGAGCAGGCAGAAGCAAGGAGATTGCGATTCGGG
>DASRHU010000155.1:0-14154 GCA_035650335.1 Gemmatimonadaceae bacterium
CTCGGACTCGGCACTCGTCTCGCCATGCGCGGAGTCGCGCTCGTCGAGCAGCGAGTCGCCGTCTGGACCATTGGTGGGACACTGAGGGTCATGATGTTCGGTGCTCTGTTTGGCCTGGGCTTCTCGCTGGTGTGGGCCGTAATTGCCCGGCGGCTGCCGGGCGGCCGCATCGCGCGTGGGCTGCTGTTCGGCGCGCTGCTGACGCTGCTCGCATCCCCTGGGTTGACGCCGCGGCGTGTTTCCACGTTCCTCCTGTTCACTCCGTGGTTCCTGATGTACGGTATGGCGATGTCCACGTTCGCTTCGCGAAAGGCGGACACCCCCAGAGCCACGGAGGAACCATGAGAGCTATTTCGTCAGTCGCGCTGTTCCTGGTGATCGCTGCCATCGTGCCGGCTGGTGTCGCAGCGCAAGCCGCGCGGCCCGCGGGGTGCAATCGTCCCGAGCATCGCCAGTTCGACTTCTGGCTCGGCGAGTGGGAAGTGACGGGCGCGAAGGGCAACAAGGCGGGGACGAACCACATTCAGGCGATCCATGGGGGATGCGCTTTGCGCGAGGAGTGGACGGGCACCACCGGCTTCACCGGAACGAGCCTCAACGCGTTCGACGCGAGCTCCGGACGCTGGCACCAGACGTGGGTCGGGAGCGACGGGCTAGTCCTCATGCTCGACGGCGGGCTTCGCGATGGCGCGATGGAGCTGACCGGCACGACCAGAGGCGTGGATGGCACGGTGACACGGCATCGGATCCGATGGACGCCGTTAGGCGGGACGCCGGCGACGGTGCGCCAGCTGTGGGAGACGTCGGGGGATGAGGGAAAAACCTGGGCCGTCGCCTTCGACGGGACGTACCGCCGAGTTGTGAGGGAATGAGCGATGAGGCCGAGGATAGAGGGAAGAGACTGAGGGGCGAGGGAAGAGTGAACGAGGGTGGAGCCACACCAGGGAAGGGGGAAGCGGGAAGCGGGAAGCGGGGACGGGCACCCATGGCCCGCCGGCCCGTTATCGCAATGATCGCCGAGCACCCTCTTCCCCCTTCCCGCTTCCCTCTTCCCGTGGGTGGCTCCACCCTCGTTCACTCTTCCCTCGACCCTCAGCCTCTCCCCTCCACCCTCAGTCTCTTCCCTCCACTCCCTCGATCAAGCGATAGTACACGTTCATATCACACCACCCCTTATGACCCCACTTCGCCTCGCCCTCCTGCTGCTCCTCCCCTCTCCCCTCTCCGCTCAGCAGCAGGCGGCCGATCTCATTCTGACCAACGCCCGCATCTACACGGTCGACGATCGCCGCCCCGTCGGGGAAGCGATGGCGATCTCCGGCGGTCGCGTCCGCTTCGTCGGGTCGGAGCGCGGCGCGCTCGCCCTCAAGGGTCCACGCACCCGGGTGATCGATCTCGACGGCAATACCGTAATCCCCGGGATGGTCGATGCCCACGCACACCTCCTCGGTCTCGGCAACGCGCTGCGCACCGTCGATCTCACCGGGACGAAGTCATACGATGAGGTCATTGCGCGCGTCGCCGCCCGCGCACGGGAGGTTCCCGCTGGCACGTGGATCCTCGGCCGCGGCTGGGATCAGAACGATTGGGGCGACACGCGCTTTCCCACGCACGAGGCGCTCTCGCGCGCCGTGCCGAATCATCCCGTCTACCTGACGCGCGTCGATGGACACGCGTCGCTCGTCAACGCGCGCGCGATGGCGGCGGCGAGCCTCACGGCGGAGGTGACCAACCCCGAGGGCGGTCGCATCGAGCGCCTGCCAAACGGCGCGCCCTCCGGTGTGCTCGTCGACCGGGCGATGGGACTCGTTGGGCGCGCCATTCCAGCGCCTCCGCGCGCGGAGGTGCGGGCCGCCGTTCTCGCCGCGGTGAAGGAAGCGAATCGCTGGGGGCTCACCGGCATCCACGACGCGGGCGTCAGCCGCGCGACGATCGACGTCTACGAGGAGCTCGCGCGCGAAGGCCAGTACAACCTTCGCAACTACGTGATGATCGCGAGTGATGACGCCAACCTCGATCATTACCTCAAGCGCGGGCCGCAGAGCGCGCTGCACGACGGACGCGTCTGGATTCGCGCCATCAAGATCAGCGCCGACGGCGCCCTCGGCTCTCGCGGCGCGGCGCTGCTCGAGCCGTACAGCGACTCGCCCGAGCACTCCGGGCTCGTCACGACGCCGCGGGAGCGCATCGAGCACGTCGCGGTACGCGCGCTCCGCGCCGGCTTCCAGCTCAACGTTCACGCCATTGGCGATCGCGCCAATCGCATCGTGCTCGACGCGTTCGAGTCGGCGTTAGGCACCGTTCCGACGGCGGATCACCGCTTCCGGATCGAGCACGCGCAGATCCTCAATTACGCCGACATTCCGCGCTTCGCCGAGCTGGACGTCATTCCTTCGATGCAGGCGAGCCACCAGACGAGCGACATGTACTGGGCCGGCAACCGGCTCGGCCCCGCGCGGTTGCTGGGCGCGTACGCCTGGCGTGCGCTGCTGGCGACGGGCGTCATCATCCCGAACGGAAGCGACTTTCCGGTGGAGAAGGTGAACCCGCTGATCTCCTTCCACTCCTCCGTCTCGCGCCAGGACGAGAACAACTACCCGACCGGTGGGTGGCTCGCCGAGCAGCGCATGACGCGCGACGAGGCGTTGAAGTCGATGACGCTGTGGCCGGCCATCGCCGCCTTTCAGGAAGCCGAGCTGGGCTCGCTGTCCCCTGGAAAGCTCGCTGACTTCGTCGTGCTCGATCAGGACATCATGACGGTCGCGCCCGAGCGCATTCTGTCGACGCGCGTCGTCGCGACCTATCTCGCGGGACGACCCGTCTACGAGCGCTCGCCGTCGCCGTCGATGACGCGCGCGGAGGGTGGCGCTCCGTGACCGCACCAACCCCGTCGACGACCTCGCCGACCCTGCTCCAGAGCATCCGCCTGGCGATTCTCGTCGGAGCGCTGTTCTTCGGCGGCGTCATCTGGTGGCTTCGTCGCGAGTCGCCGCCGCCGCACCCAGGCGACCTCGGTGCGCTCCGATTCGCCGGGTACGGGCTCTGGGTGATCGTGCTCATCGTCCTGGCGTTCGTTCGCGGCGTATTCACCAGAGCCAGCATGTCCGCGCGACGGGCCGCCCTGCTGATCATCGCGTGGGCAGCCGCCGAGAGTCTGGCGCTGTTCGGGGGTGTCGTGTGGTTTCTTCACGGCGACTCGCGCTGGTACGCGGCCGGCATGCTGTTCATGCTCGCCGTCTTCATTCTCTTCCCCGTCGTGCGCGATTAGGTGCGAGTCGTTTCCCTCCTGCCGTCGGCGACGGAAATGGTCGCCGCGCTCGGAGCGCTGGATCAGCTGGTCGGCGTCACGCATGCCTGCGACTATCCGCCTCAGGTCGCATCGCGTCCCCGCCTGACGAGCACGCACGTGAGCGCGATGGCCGCCCCCGCGACCATCGATCGCGAGGTCCGTGCGGCCGTCGAGCGCGGCGCGCCGCTGTACGACGTGAACGAGCCACTGCTCGCGTCGCTGCGACCGGATGTGATCGTGACGCAGGCGCTGTGCGACGTATGCGCGGTGCGCGAAACCGACGTTCGCGCGATCGCACAGCGGATCGCTCCGTCACCGACGATCGTGACGCTCTCCGGGACATCGATCGATGGCATCATCGCCGACATCGAGCGCGTGGCGTCGGCGCTCGGCATGGCCGATGAGGCCGAGGAGCTGGTGCCGGGGATGCGCGCGCGCCTGCGTTCGGTTCACGAGCGTCTGCGCACCGCGCGAGCGCCACGTTCGCGCGTCGCCGTGCTGGAGTGGACGGCTCCTCTCTTCGCCGGCGGCCACTGGGTGCCCGAGATGGTCCACCGTGCCGGCGGTGTCGACGCGCTCGCGACGCCCGGGCAGCACTCGCGCATGGTCACGAGAGACGACGTGGCGGCCGCGGCCCCCGACGTCATTCTGTTCGCGCCGTGCGGTTACGAGCTCGAGCGTGCCGCTCGTGAGGCATCGACCCTGCTGGCGAGTGACGCCTGGACGTGGGCGCGCGGGCGGGCGGTTTGGGCGCTCAATGCGAACTCGCTCACGAGCCGTCCCGGTCCGCGGGTGATCGACGGTGTGGAAACGATCGCGGCAGTGCTACACCCATCGTTGTTCGGATTTCCGGCGTCCGATCGCGCGCTGCGGCTCACGACGGCCTAACGGCGCCGCTCGTCGACTGGCATCAAGAACCCAGGGGTGCATCACGGATGACACGGATGGGACTGTAACTGCCTGATCGCTTCTGGCGCCGGTCACTTTCCAGGCGCAGGTCCAAAAGCAGCTTTTTTGTTGTCGCGCGAGGGAGGTGCAATGCGCCAGGAGCGATCAGAGCATCCGCCCAATCCGCCTCATCCGTGTGCACCCCTCTGTTCTTGATGCCCGCTTGACGCCAGCGGGCCGGCATCAAGAACGGAGGGTCTAATCGGATGAGGCGGATTGGGCGGATGCTGCGGATTGCTCCTCACGCCGACGACTGTCCACACGCGGGTCCAAAGCAGCTTTTTGTTCGGCGCATGGAGAGTTGCCGCCTCGTGGGAGCGATCAGGCCGTTACCGTCCAATCCGTGTCATCAGTGATGCACCCCTGGGTTCTTGATGCCAGCCATGCGTCACCTCGACACCCTCGACACCCTTGACACCCTCGACCCCTCACACCCTCACACCCTCGCCGAGAGGCACGCGCATTGCTCTGCAAGACGACCCACGTCGTACCCGTTTCAGGAGGAGATCATGGCTGACGACACCACCCGCAAGAGCGGCGCGCAGAACGAGATCGAAGGCGGACTCAAGGAGACCGCCGGCAAGGTCCGCGGAAAGTTCGGCGATATCATCGACGATCGCAGCGAGCACATCGAGGGGAAGAAGCAGGAGCTCAAGGGCAAGGCGCAGAAGAACCTTGGCAAGGCCCAGGGCGAGGTCGAGGAACTGGACGAGACGCTCTGATGCTTCACAAGGCCGGCGAAGCGCGTAACATGTCGCTTCGCCGGCCTTGCTCTTGACGCAGGGAGCCGGCTGCTGCATAACAGCGCCCCGTCACCGACCATCATGCTCCCAGAGTCCTCCATCGCATTTCTGAAACGGCTCCTCGATTCCCCCGGACCGTCGGGATTCGAGTCCATCCCCGCGCGCGTCTGGCGGGAAGAGGCGAAGACCTTTGCCAAGGACGTCCGCGGAGACGTCGCCGGCAACAGCATCGCCGAGATCAACCCCAAGGGCTCGCCCACGATCATGATCGATGGACACATCGACGAGATCGGGGTGATCGTCCAGTACATCGATGACGATGGGTTCGCGCACATCGGTGCCATCGGTGGATGGGATCCACAGGTGCTCATCGGCCAGCGTATCCGCTTCCTCGGTCGGGATGGCGACGTCTTCGGAGTGATCGGAAAGAAGCCGATTCACCTCATGAAGAACGAGGATCGCGACAAGGCCTCGAAGATGACGGATGTGTGGGTGGATATCGGCGCCGCCAACAAGAGCGAAGCTGAGGAGCGCCTTCAAGTCGGCGATCCCGGCGTCATCGACTCACGCGCCATGGATTTCCCCAACAAGCGGCTCGTCTCGCGCTCCATCGACGATCGTATCGGCGCATTCACCGCGCTCGAGGCGCTGCGTCGGTACGCGAAGAATCCCGGGAAAGCACACGTGGTCGCGGTGGCGACGACGCAGGAGGAGATCGCGTGGCACGGTGGCGGAGCGCTGATTTGCGCTGCCTGCCTCAACCCGCAGATGGCGATCGTCATCGATGTCACCCACGCGAGCGATTACCCCGGCGTCGAGAAGAAGGAGCTCGGAGACCACCGGCTCGGGACGGGGCCGGTGCTGACACGCGGCTCGCTGATCAACCCGGTCGCCTTCGGCCTGCTGCGTACCACGGCCGAGAAGAAGAAGATCCCCTTCACCATCAACGCGGCCGGCCGCGACACGAGCACGAACGCCGATGCCATCCACATCGCGCGAGAGGGCGTCGCGACGGCACTGGTCTCCATCCCGAACCGCTACATGCACTCACCGAACGAGATGGTGTCGCTGGAGGATGTGGAGCGGACGGCGGAGCTGATCGCCGAGGCGTGCCGGCAGGTCGACGAGACGACGGACTTCACGGCGAGGTGACACGAGAATGCGGAAGGCGGAATCCGGATGATCATGATCCTCCGGATTCCGCCTTCCGCATTCTACTCGCTCTCGCCTTTCGCCGACCTCACAGCCCAGAACACGGCTTCCCGCACGTCCTTTTCCTTGTCGTGCAGCAGGTTCTGGAGGGCCCCCATGGCGGCGGGGGTGCGCGCCTCGCCTAACGCGCGCACGGCGGCAACCCGGTAGGCGGTCGCCTTCTTCTTGAAGAGCCCGCTCGCGGGCTGGGCCGCTTTCGTCAGGAAGCGAATCGCGTCGCCCGACGCGATCTTCCCCAACGACGCCAGACAGGCATGCTGCACGTCGGCGACATTCTCTCGCTCGAGGTGCTTGATCAGCGTGTTCGCCGCCGCCGATGTCTTGGTGTTGCCGAGCGCGGACGCGGCCCGCATGCGCACGCCCGGCGCGTCGTCGTCCAGCGAAACGGCCAGCCCCTTCACGGCGCCCGACCCGGTCATCTTCGAGAGAGCCGACACCGCGGCTTTGCGCACGCGATCGTCCTCGTGCTGCAACAGCTCCGAGAGCTTCGGCTCGGCGTCGTTCGCCCCCATCTCACCGAGCAGCTCGGCGGCGTTGCGAACGACGTACCATCGCGTGTCGCCGAGCATGTGCGTCAGCACCTGCACACCCGCCTTCAGCTTCCGCAAGGAGTCGAAGAAGACGCGACGCTCGGCGAGCGTTTGCGCGGCGTTGAGCTGCTCGATCAGTGCTTCGGCGCCATCGTCGCCCGCGCGAGCGAAGACCGCAAAGAGATCCTCGTACATGTCCCGCTGCGACGGCATGAGCGCCGCCACCGCGGCGAGCATCGGCTTCTTCGCCAGGCGCCGCGCCGCCATGCCGAACGCCCGCCGCATGTTGGCGTCCCCCGCGTTCGCCTCGCGCTTCACGATTCCCGCCATCGCGTGCGCCAGGGTCTCCGGGTCGCCTTCTCGAAAGGCGGCTTCCGCCGCCCCGGCTACGCCATCGAGCAGTCGCGTAACGTCGGTGACACTCGTGGTCGCGTCGATCTGGGCAAACCCGGTCTCGAGCGATCCAGGACCCTTCTTCGGCTCCGCGAACTGCGACAAGTAGCTGTCGGTCATCCCATGGATGAGCCCGAGCTCTGTCGATTGCCGCCGCGTGGGCGCCGTGGCAGCCGCTGCAGGCGCCGGCGCTGGCGCTGGTGCGGGGATCGCGGGCATGTCTCGCGTGTTACGGCTCGCCCCGTTGCCCGCATGTTGCTCCACCACCGCCGCGACGTCGGACCCGTGCGTCGGCATTGAGACCGTGGGGACTCGCGGAAGCGGTGCGACACCCGAGAGCGTCACGTGCACCGTCTTCGCACCGAGGGCAGCGAGCTTGTCTGCAATGCTTCGTCCGCCGTCGCCAGGGACGGGCTCCGTCGCCAGCGTTCGGGCGAGGCCGAGCAGATCGGCGGGCGTGGCGCTCTTTTCGGTGACGACCTGCTCGACCGCGTGACCGATCAGCTGAGCGGTGAGATCCTGGACGCCCTCGAGCTCGGGCGGCACGCGCGCTTCGTTGGCGACGAGTTGCCAATCACGAAGCGCGATGGTGACCTCCACCTCTTTCGCCATCGCCGTCAGAAGGCGGAGCGCCGCCTTCTGATTGGCGATGTTCTTCGGCTCGTGCAGCAGGAGATGCACGAGACGCGCGAAATGTCGGGCGAAGATCGTCGATTGATCCATGTCCAGGCGAAGCGGCCGCGAGCGGCTTGGGTCTACATGGCGAGGGTGCCGCCGTGGAGAACACCGGCACTATGGAGGACGCGCGAGGCCGCTTGGCCGTTACTGAGGAGGACGGCGCCGTCACACACCTGGCGAGCGAACGCCAGATCGTGCGTGATGACCAGGGCGCACCCCCGCGCTCGCTGGGTGGAAATCGCGGCGGCGATGCACCGCTTGCCCTCGGGATCCTGTCCCGCCGTGGGCTCGTCGAGGATCAGCACAGGCGGGCTCGACGCCATCGCGGCAGCTATGGCGACGAGGCGTTGCCGCTGCGGCGCCAGGTCGCCCGGGTGAACGCGCTCCAGCTCCGCAAGCCCAACGGCCCCAAGCACTTCCCGCGCCCGCACCAGAGCCTGGCGATGTGAGGCCCCGAGGGCGCGCGGGCCGAACGCCACCTCCTCGAGCACCGTGCGGGAAAAGAGCTGCCGCGATGCGTCCTGGAAGACCATCCCGACCTGATGCGCTCGCTCGTGAACGGGGAGGTGGTCGATCCGGCGCCCGTTCACGCTGATCTCGCCACGCCGTACCGGAACCAGCCCCATGATCGCGCGGGCGAGGGTCGTCTTCCCCGCCCCGTTCTCGCCGAGGAGCGCGACCGCCGACCCTCGCGGCACGTCGATCGTTAGGTCATCGAGCACGGTACGGTCGGCGTATGAAGCGACGATCCCTTCGGCCCGAAGCAGCGGCTCGCGCGGCACTGGCGGGCGTTCCGTCGGCCGTGTCTCGACATCCGCTGGAAGCACATCGGAGGCTCGCCCGAGCTTCGCCGGCACTCCGCCATCGAGCACGAGCACTCGTGTCGTCACCGTCCGCAGGAGCTCGGCATCCTGCGAGACGAGCATCACGCTCGTGCCCGCCCCGGCGAGCGCACGCAGCCGCTCCCCGAACCGGTGCGTCGCATCGGGGTCGAGCTGCGCTGTCGGCTCATCGAGGACGAGCAGCGGCGCCTCGAGCGCGAGCGCACAGGCGAGCGCGACCCGCTGACGCTCACCTCCCGAGAGCTCGTCAGGCACGCGGTGCGCGAGGTGGGCGGCATCGGCCGCGGTCAGGGCGCGATCGACTCTCCCTCGGATCGCCTCGCGCGGGAGGGTGAGGTTCTCCGGTCCGACCGCGACCTCTTCCTCGACGGTTCCCCCGAGGCCGGTGAGCTGCGCCGCCGGGTCATCGAAGACGTAGCCGGCCACCGGGCGCGCGGGTGAGCCGTGGTGCATCACGCCTTCGATGCGCGCCGGCACGCTGCGGCCGAGGAGCCCGGCACACGCCAGCGCGAGTGTCGTCTTCCCTGAGCCAACAGGCCCCGTTACTCCGAGAATCTCACCCGGCGTCATCTCGAGAGCGACGTCGCGGAGGGCGACACGATCGCCATAACGAACGCGCTTCAGGTCGACACTGAGCACGGCGCTCATCGGACGAAGCCCCACACGACCAGCGCGACGGTGAGCGCCCACAGTGCCGTGCGGAGGATTCGCTCGCCCTTGGGGTCGGGGACGGGAACGAGCGACGTTCGCTTCCCTCGCGGCTCGAATGCACGCGCGTCGAGCGCAATCGCGTGTCGCTCGGCGTCGGTGACCAGCGAGACCATGAGGGGCCCGGCGAGCGGGATCGCCGCGCGCAGCCTGCCTAACGGTCCCCCTCCAACCGCCAGGCCCCGGCACCGCTGCGCATCGAGGACCTCCCGCGCACGCCGCCTCGCTTCGGGGACGGCGGCCAGCGATGCGGCGAGCAGGTATTGCGACCAGGCGGGCAGGCCGCGCTGCGCGAGCGCATGCACCAGCCTGAGCGGTGGCGTCATCATCACCACCCACCCGAGCGCGGCGACGGCGGCGCCGAGGCGGAGGGCAATCCAGGCTGCGGGAACCAGTGCCGCGGGAGCGACGGCGATCCCCGCGACGCGGATCGTGTCGCCCTCGGGCGCGACGACCGCGTTCATGACGGCGAGAAAGAGCCACGTCGGCAAGGCCACCGCGATCGCGAGGATGGCAACGCGACGGCCGACCCCGGTCAGGGACGAGAGGACGACACCGATGCCGAGCGTCAGCGCCGGGCCAATCGGCGCCGGCACGACGTAGGTCGCGCACACGAGCAGGACCGCCGTCGCGAGCGCGGTGAGGGGATTGATGCGGCGCAGTCGCTCGATCACGCGGCGGCCTGGGGCAGGCCGAAGCGCGCGCCAATGCGACGAGGGAGCCTCACGAGCACCGCGGCAACGATGGCGCAGGACAGCATCTTGTCGAGCACGTCCACCGCCATGCTGGCGATGAACGCGGCCGACTCGAGTGGAAGCTCGAGCGCCCGGAGCGCGATCGTGATGATCCCCGTCCCTCCCGCCGTGACGCCGCCGAAGAGGGCGAGGACGATGGGGACCGAGGTCGCACCCGCCAGAAGACCGATGACGAGGCCGCTGGCGAGCGCGCGGGGCACGCTCCGGAACCCCCCGACTCGTGAGGCAACGCCGGCGACGGTCCCGATCACGACCGTCACCGGGATGAAGGCAATGAATATCGGCGAGGACAGCATCCCCAGAACGAGGTTCGAGGTCACGCCGGTGAGAATGCCGGCGACCGGGCCGGCGAGGGCGGCAACCAGGATCGTCCCGATCGAGTCGAGGTAGACGGGGAGCTTGAGGGCCGCCACGATCGCGCCGATGGCGAGGTTGAGGGCGACGGCGCGGGGGATGAGCGCGAGGGCGATCGTGGACACGGTAGCTTGAGGAAGTGCGCGACAACCGCGTAAGATACGGAGCCGGTCACTCTCCTCAACACGTCTCTTCATGCCCCGCCCCGCCTCGCTTCTTCTGCTTTCCTTGCTGGCCGCCGCTGCCTGTCAGCCGGCGCCGCAGCCGACGCCAGTCAGCCGCGATGTGCGCGTCACCCCCGATACCGTGTCGATCCGGCGCGACGTCGAGCATCTCGCGAGTGCGGCACTCGAGGGGCGCGGCACGGGAACGGCCGGGAACGACAGCGCCGCCGCCTACATCGCCCGCCGCTTCCAGTCGCTGCGACTCGCCACCGTCGCGAACGGATGTGAGACCGGCGAGGCCTCGGTGGCAGAACGATGCCAGCGCGACTACTTCCAGCCTTTCATCGCGCGATCCGCCGCGGCGGCGCACGCCGGTCTGCCGTCCGAGCTGCCATCCCAGAACGTGGTCGCGCTGCTGCGCGGAAGCGACCCGACCCTCGCGAGTGAATACGTGATCGTCGGCGCGCACTTCGATCACCTGGGGCGATCGGGCGCGAGTGCACTCGATCCGGATTCGTCCGAGGCCATTCGAAACGGCGCCGATGACAACGCATCCGGCACGGCGGCGGTCATGGAGTTGGCCCGGCTCGTCTCGCAGCGCCCGCCGCGCCGCTCGGTCGTCTTCGTCACCTTCAGCGGCGAGGAGCTCGGGCTCCTCGGGTCGCAGCGGTTCGTCGAGCACTCACCGGTGCCGGTCGACCGTGTCGTCGCAATGCTCAACTTCGACATGGTCGGACGCCTTCGCGAGGACAAGCTCATCGTCTACGGCGTCGAGACAGCGACCGAGATGCGCGGCATCGTGGACAGCGCCGCGGCGGGGACGGGGCTCGTCGTTCGCGGCGTCGGCGATGGCTTCGGACCCTCCGACCATTCGTCGTTCTACGCGAAGGGAATACCGGTCCTGCACTTCTTCACCGACCTGCACGAGGATTACCACCGCGCGACCGACGATGCCGACAAGGTGAGCGCCGCCGGCATTGGCCGCGTGGCGGCGATGGCCGAACGTGTCATCCGGACGATCGCCGACCGCGATGCGCGCCTAACGCCGGTTCGGGTGAGCCGTCCGCCGACGATGTCCACCACCGGCCGCGGCCGAGAGGTCTACCTCGGATCGATCCCCGACATGAGCGCGCCCGAGATACCGGGCGTTCGCCTCACCGGCGTTCGCGCCGACAGTCCGGCCGACAAGGCCGGCCTCAAGGCGGGCGATATCATCGTCGAGTTCGACGGAAAGCCGGTGAAGGACCTGTACCAGTACACCGAGGCGATGCAGGCGAGAAAGCCGGGCGATACCGTGAAGATCGTCGTCCTCCGCGGCAACGAACGAGTAACGGTGGAGGCCGTTCTCGGAAGACGGGGGGCATGACCCAGCGCCAAGGGCCAGGGGCCAAGGGCCAAGGGCCAGGGGGAGGGTCAAGGGTTACGGTAGCTCGAAGACCCTTCACCCTCCCCTTGGCCCTTGGCCCTTGGCCCCTGGCCCGCTCTCTAACTCCGTGACCGCACTCCCTTCAACCCCTGCCAAGCCTATGCGCCGCTCCATCTCGCTGTCGTCAGCGCTTGCCCTCGCCGGCGTCGCAGGCATCCTGCCGGCCCAGCAGCCGGCTCAACCCGCCTCCGCGCCGATCGTGCTCCGCGCGGCCCGCGTGGTCGATGGCACCGGCGCGGCGCCGATCGCGAACGGTGTCGTCGTCGTAACGGGCAACCGCATTACCGCTGTCGGACGGAGTGGCGCCGTCACCGTTCCAGCCGGGGCGCAGGTCATCGAGCTTGGCGACGCGACACTCCTCCCCGGCTTCATCGACGCGCACACCCACATCAGCGGCCGTGTCCTCGGCGACCCCGGGAACGACCTGGAGAGCGTGAAGGACTACGACACGTTCGGCGCGATCCTCGCCGTCGCGCACGCCGAGCGTACCCTGCTCGCCGGCTTCACCACGATTCGCAACGTCGGCGCCGATCACTGGGCTGATCTCGCGCTCAAGAAGGCGATCAACGAGGGCAAGGTTACGGGCCCACGGGTACAGGGGGCGGCGCACTCGCTAGGCATCACCGGCGGCCATTGCGACAACAACGCCTACAAGCCCGGCCTGATGGACGGGAACCCGATGACCGGCATCGCCGACGGCGTCGATCAGATCCGGGCGGCGGTGCGCTACCAGGTGAAGTACGGCGCCGACCTCATCAAGACGTGCGCGACCGGCGGGGTGCTCTCCGAAGGCGACGCGGTCGGCAACGTGCAGTACGGACTCGAGGAGCTGCGGGCGATGGTCGAGGAAGCGCACAAGCACGATCGGAAGGTCGCCGCTCACGCGCACGGCACCGAGGGCATCAAGCTCGCGACGCGCGCCGGCGTCGCGTCGATCGAGCACGGCTCCTTTCTCGACGCCGAGGGCGCGCGCCTCATGGCGCAGCAGGGGACGTATCTCGTGCCGACGCTAATGGCGGGCGAAGGGGTCGAGAAGGCGGCGAAGGCGGGAACCCTCAAGGGCCTTCGCGCCGAGAAGGCGCTCGCGGCCGCGGCGGCCATGCGGAACGCGATCAAGATCGCCAAGGCGAACAACGTGAAGGTCGCTCTTGGCACCGACGCGGGCGTCATCCCGCATGGAGCCAACGCGCGCGAGCTGCGGCTGCTCGTCGAATGGGGCGGGTTCACGCCGATGGAAGCGGTGGTCGCCGCCACGAGCAGCGCCGCGAAGCTGTTAGGCTGGGACGATCGCATCGGCACCCTCGCGGCCGGCAAGCTCGCCGACATCGTGGCGGTGCCGGGCGACATCACGCGCGATGTGACGGTGGCCGAGCGAGTGCTGTTCGTCATGAAGGATGGCGTGGTGTACAAGCAGCCCGGCGTACCGACCACCGCCGCCCTGCCCTAGCCCAACGCGCCGTGCCGCTCCACGCGTGGAGCTCGGCCGCGTACACGTTCCCGCTTCCGGCTGGCCACAGGTTTCCGATCGAGAAGTACGCGCTCCTCCGCGACGCCGTCGTCGCGGAGGGTCTCGTTTCATCATCGCGCGTGCACGAGCCAGCGCGGGCAACGCTGGAAGAGCTCGCTCGCGTGCACACGCGCGACTACATCGATCGCCTGACGAGTGGCGGGCTGACGGAGGCCGAGCTTCGGCTGCTCGGTTTCCCATGGTCGCCGGCGCTCGTGGAGCGATCCTATCGCGCGGTGGGCGGCACGCTGGGAGCCGCGCGGGCGGCGCTCGACCACGGGCTCGCGGTGAACCTCGCTGGCGGAACGCACCACGCCTTCCCCGACCGTGGCGAAGGCTTCTGCGTCTTCAACGACGTCGCGATCGCGGTGCGTGCCTTACGAGCCGAGGGGAGGATTCGCCGGGCGGCGATCATCGACCTCGACGTGCATCAGGGGAACGGAACGCACGCGATCTTCGCCGGCGATGCGGAGACGTTCACCTTCAGCATGCACGGCGGGCGCAACTATCCCTTTCGCAAAGTGCCCGGCACGCTCGACATCGAGCTGCCCGACGGAACGGGCGACGAGGCGTATCTCGCGCAGCTCGCGAGCGCACTCCCGCGT
>DASRHU010000156.1:0-3959 GCA_035650335.1 Gemmatimonadaceae bacterium
TCCGTCACCGACGATCCGCAGCACGTGCTGGCGATGCCGCGCGCGTTCCGCGCCGACAAGGCGTCCGGCTGGAATCGTCCCACGCGGATTCAGCGGTCGAGATCGTCGAAGAATCGCCGCGGTGCTCGCCGCGTGACGACGAAGAAGGCCGTCAAGCCACCGGTCAAGAAGCCCGCCGCGAAATCCAGCTCCAACTAAGGTGGACTAATTCCGTGTTTCGATAGGCCGCCTCTGGGGCCGCAGATGACGCAGAAGAACGCAGAAACTGCAACGTCAAGAGCGCCACCACGGATTCCAACCGGATAAATGACCGTGAACCTGACCCGACAGGCCTACACAAAGCCTTTCGCGGTTGCCGTTAAATCCGTGGCGTTCGCCGTTCAAGATCCGTGGTTACGAATCCGCTTGCTCGTTCCCTGACGGGTTCGACGGCGGTTACGGGCGGTCCGGCGCAAGCTGGCCGCTCGTTTTTTTTTCGACCGCGTGCGTTAATGTTCAACGAGCTACGCAGGAGCGCACATGAGCGAAAACAACGAATCCACCGATCAGGCGCCGCCGACCGGGACCGCGCCCTCGGACGCGTTGAGCGAGGAGCAGGTGAAGATGGCGCTCCGGCGCGTGAAGGATCCGGAGCTCAATCTCAACATCGTCGATCTCGGTCTCGTTTACGGAGTTCGCGTCGACGGATCGAAGGTGAGCATCGAGATGAGCCTGACGTCGCCCGGATGCCCGTCGGGGCCCGAGATCATGACGGGCGCCGAGGAGGCCGTTCGGGCCATTCCGGGCGTGGAGGACGTGCAGATCAATCTGGTATGGACGCCGTTCTGGACGCCGGACAGGATAGAGCCGCGGATTAGAGCGTATCTCGGCATTTGAACGTCAGGGGTCGGGGGTCAGGCGTCAGGAATCAGGGGGTATCAGGGAGCGGGTTACAGGAGATGAAAACCATCGACCGATGTGTTGGGGATCATCTCTCCTGCAACCCAATCCCTGACACCCCCTGATTCCTGATTCCTGACTCCTGGCCCCTTGGCAGTGCGTTCACCTCTTCAATGCCCTCAGAAACTCCGTCCCCAGGACCTCGATTTGCCAGCGACGCAGGTCCTTCAGCTCGGCCAGATCCGCCAGCGTCCCCGGTTTCCTGCGCGCGACGGCCTCGAGCCGATCGCGGGAGCAGAGTACTCCGGGGTCGATCGATAGCCGTTTCGCGGCCTCGTCGCGCACGCGCTTGAGGCGGGTCACGTTTTCCTCGAAGTCCGCATCGCGATCCCATCGTTGCGCGCGCGGGAATTTCGGTAAGTCCGACTCCCGAACGGCATCACCGCGCTTCAGTGCCTCGAGCAGCTCCCCGCCCCGCCGCTCGGCGAGCGCGCGCGGGACACCCTTGATCTCGAGCAGCTCCGAAAGCGAGCGCGGAGCCCGGCGCGCGGCCTCGAGAAGCACCTCGTTTCCCACGACTCTGAACGTTGCTCGATCGAGCTCGGCGGCGACGCGATCGCGCCACTGCACGAGCTCCCGCAGCCGCGCCAGCTCACGCCGTGAGAGATCGCGAGCGCCTTTCACTCGGAGAAAGAGGGCGCTGGCGTCCTCGTCCTCCCATCGCAGTCCCTCGAGCCGCTGGAACTCCTCCCGCGCCCACTCCCACCGACCGGCGCGCTCGAGGTCGTCGCGCATTCGGTCACGAAGCTCGAGGAGATACATCGTATCCTGCGCCGCGTAGTCGAGCATCCCGGGCGTCAGTGGGCGCATCGACCAGTCGGCGCGCTGATGCTTCTTGTCGAGGCGGACGCCGAAGTATCTGTCGAGCAGGGCGGCGAGGCCGAACGCGGTGAGGCCCAGGAGCTGCGCCGCGATGCGCGTGTCGAAGACGTTGCGCGCATGCCAGCCATAGTCCTGGTGGAGGAGACGGAGGTCGTAATCGGCGTCGTGCAGGACCTTCTCCACCCTGGCATCCTCGAGCACGACGCCCAGTCGTTCGGGCCGTCCAACCGCGAGAGGGTCGATGACGGCGGTCAGCGCGCGGGTAGAGAGCTGGAGCAGGTAGATACGATCGACGAACCGATGGAAGCTCGCGCCCTCGGTGTCGAGCGCGATCTCGCGCACGTTCGACACGGACTGGAGGAACCGGTCGAGGTCCTCGGCGGTGTCGATCCAGAGCGGATGGTGGGGTTTCGCGTCCTTGGGGGGTGTCCGCTGGGCGGAACGCGTCGAGTCTGGTGCCATGATCGACGAAGTATCGCCGTGGCGCGAGCGTGAGTGAAGGGGCGCGTCTCTTGCGCCTCCGGCCGCGCGGCACATGATCATCCGAATGCGCGACCAACCACTGAACCCGCGCACGCTGACGCGCGCGGATGGAGCCATCGTCATCGACGGGGTTCCCGTCGCCCGCTGGCGCGACATCCCCGCCGACGAGCGTCCGCACGTGGAGCGCGAGGTGCGGCAGTGGATGGATCGGCTGCAGTCGGTGGCCGGCGGCGGCATCGGACGCGAGGAGCGGCTGCGGCGCGAGCGGGATGCGATGCGGCTCCTCCCGATGGTGGTGGAGATGATGCCGGACGCGCCGGAGGAGCCCCACATCGACCTGCCGATCGCCAAGGATATCGTGGCGTACTGGCACTTCGGCCTGCGATGACGCGCGATCGCGAGCCTGTCGCCGCGCGGTCAGTCTCACCTTTGCCTAGCGAGTCGAGATGAGCGAGAGAACCGAGGAGGGACTTCCGCCGGAACGGCGACGCCGCGTCCCGGGGTGGCAGAGCCGTGATGTCCTCCGCACGGGCGCGCTGCTGCTCGCGCTGTGGGTGTTCTTCAAGCTCCTCTGGTTCGCTCATCCCCTGCTGCTGACGGTGTTCCTCGGCGTGCTCTTCGGCCTGGCGGTCGAGGGCGGCGTGGACAAGCTGCAGCGCTATCGGATCCCGCGCGGGGTAGCGGCGTCGCTCATCGTGCTCGCGTTCTTCGCGCTGCTCTTCGGTCTCGCCGCGTGGATGGCGCCGACGATGCGCGAGCAGGCGCGCGAGCTTCGCACGCGGCTGCCCCAGGCGATCGACAAGGTGGAGGAGTGGTTCAACCGGCGGCGCCAGGGGATGTTCGGCATCATCCTCGGAGGCACCGAGGTCGCGGGGACGCCACAGCGCACACCTCAGGCGCCGGGCGGCGGCGCAGCCCAGGCGGGGCGCACCGACACCGTCGTGATCGTCCTCGACTCGAACGCCGTGGTCCGTCCTCCTGCGCCCGCACCCGCCACCCAGGACACCGGAGCCGTCGCCGAGGCACAACGCGACGGACCGCTCAGTGACCGCCTCGGCCGGCAGGTGGGAAGCGTCGCGCGGTACCTCTTTCCCTTCCTGTCATCGACGATCGCGGTGTTCGCGGGGATTCTGCTCATCGTGTTCCTCGCCATCTACATTGGCGCCGAGCCGGACGTGTATCACGCCGGGCTCATGCACCTCTTTCCGCATCACATGCGCCGACGAGCCGGCGAGGTGCTGTCGGCGATGGCGACGGTGCTGCGGCGTTGGCTCGTCACGCAGCTCATCGCCATGTTCGCCATCGGGACCATCACCACCGTGATCCTGCTGGCGCTGGACGTCAAGGCGGCGTTCGCGTTAGGCGCTCTGGCGGGGCTGCTCGAGTTCGTCCCGACGATCGGTCCGTTGATGAGCGCCATTCCCGCCGTCGCGATGGGCTTCCTCGATTCCCCGGACAAGGCGCTGGCGGTGGCGATCGCCTACGGCGCGATCCAGTTCATCGAGAATCACCTGCTGATCCCGCTGCTGATGAAGGGCGCGGTCAACATCCCGCCCGCGCTCACGATCGTCGCACAGGCGCTCATGGCAATGCTGTTCGGATTCCTCGGTCTCATGGTGGCCGTGCCGTTGTTGGCGGCGATCCTGGTTCCCGTGAAGATGCTGTACGTCGAAGGCGTCGTCGGCGACGACATGGCCATCCTCGGAGAGGAGGAG
>DASRHU010000157.1:0-3910 GCA_035650335.1 Gemmatimonadaceae bacterium
ACTCTCCACGCGCAGGTCCAAAGCAGCTTTTGTTGTCGCGCATAGCGGGTTCAATGCACCAGGAGCGATCCGCAGCATCCGCTCCATCCGCCTCATCCGTATAGACCCTCTGTTCTTGATGCCCGTTCAGAGCGGGCCGGCTGGCATCAAGAACGGAGGGGCTATGCGGATGAGGCGGATTAGGCGGATGCTGCGGATCGCTCCTCACGCGGATCACTTTCCAGGCGCAGGTCCAAAGCAGTTTTTTTTACTTCGCGTGGAGAGTGACCGGCGCCCAGAACGATCAGGCCATTACCGCCAAATCCGTGTCATCCGTGGTGAACCCCTCCGTTCTTGATGCCGGACTCAACGTCTCCAAGATGGCTCACTTGCGAATTGAAACAGCGCCCTTCCGCTCGACACCGTACACGCGAGCAAAGTCGCCCTGATTGATCGAGAACGACAGCACGCCGCGCGAGTGCAGGAGCGCGAGGGGGCGGCCGGGAGGGACGTCGCTGAACGTGTTCCGCCACGGCAGGCGCAGGCTCGTCGAGCCGAAACGCACGTGGAGTGAATCGCCGACGCGGGCGCCAAGTGAGTCGAGGAGCGCGGGCGGAATGTTGGTGACCACGTTGCCGTATGGGTCCTCGATGTAGCGCACGGTGCCCTCGATGCGGCCCTCGGCCATCCTCGCGACCTGAAGATCGAGCCTAACGGGCACGATCGGTGGGCCGAGCGAGTCGAGCGGCACGCCCGAGGCAAGGTGCGCGGCGACCGGGGCAAAGATGTCGCGACCGTGAAACGTCGAGGACGCGCGCGGGAGGCGAAAATAGCGCGCATTCCGGAGCTCGACGGCCCGCTCGAGCCCCTCGGTCTGGACGACGAGCGTGAAGATCCCGTTGTCCGGCCCGACGAGCACGTGCCCCTTCTTCGTCTGAATCGCAATGGCCTTCCGCTCGCTGCCGACGCCGGGATCGACGACGGCGACCGCTACCGTCCCCGACGGATAGAACGGCAGCGCCTGCTCGAGCACCTCGGCCGCGGTCTCGATGTCGTACGGCGGGACGTCGTGCGTGAGGTCCACGACCCGAAGGCTCGGATCGACGCCCCACATCACGCCTTTGCAGGCGGCGACGGCGCCGTCCCGCGTGCCGAAGTCGGAGACGAAGAGGACGATTCCCGCGTCGCGGCGTTCCGTCTTCGACGTGCACGCCGCCGCGACGACGAGCGCCAGCAGCCCGGTCGCTCGCGCGGCGGTGATCACCGCCGGCCTGCGCGCATCTCCTCGAGCGCGAGCTGCATGTACATGAAGGCGGCGGCCTCGTCAGGCATCACCGTCTGGCCAAAGGAGTCGAGCCAGGCAGTAATGCGATCGGAGACTGGTGTCACCGCCTGCTCCAGCTCTGCTCGCTCGGCCGGGGTGGCGCGGTCGACGGCTGCGATGCGCTCCACGTCATCGCCGATGCCCCAACGCTCGGCGAGGTGTACCAGATGTCGAAGCTCGGCGGGAACCCTGTCGGGGTTGAGCCGAGTGGCGGTGTGCGTTTCCGTGGTCGCGCCACTTCGCGGGCGGTCGTCGGACCCTGGGGCGCACGAGAGCAGCACAGCGGGCAGTGCGAGAAACAAGAACTTCATGTTCTCATCGGGTTCGAGTTCATGGTGCGACCACGGCATCCGCTTCGAGCTCCACCAGCCAGTCGGGATCGATGAATCGCGTGACCTGCATGATGGTGTTCGCGGGGCGAATGTCGCGAAAGAACTCGCCGTGCACGAGGGCCACCGCTTCCCAGTCCTCGATGCGCGTCAACAGCGTGCGCGTCCGCACGACGTCGGCGAGCGAGGCGCCGGCGGACTCGAGGGCGCGCTGAATGATCTCCAGACAACGGCGCGCCTGCGCGGCGGGATCACCAACAGCGACGGTCTTGCCATCGGGGCCGAGCGGTGCGGTGCCCGAAACGGCGATGAAAGGACCTGCGCGAACCGCGCGCGAGATTCCCACGCGCGGTTCGTAGGGGCTGCCTGACGAGACGAGATGGTGTCGCGGGCTCATGTCCGTGCCGGTGACGGAAGCACGGACAATATTCGCGAGCCGCGAACGGCGCCAGTCGGCGGCGCCGTTAGGTCAATGTCCGGCGACTTCCTGCGCCGTGGGGTACGCCGCCGCCGGGTAGGGGCCGATCTTGTCCACCGTGTAGGCGCTGCGCCAGAAGTCGGGCGGTCCCTCGCTGTCCATCACGCGATTGCTCACCGGCTTCAGCCCGCGCTTGAGGTAGGCGGCGATGTCGCGCAGCTCCTGGTCAGGCATGTGCCGGAACGCCGGCCACGGCATGGGAGGCGCCAGGTACTTGGGGTTCGCGGGGAAGTTGCCCTGCCCAGGCGTGTTCGAGGTGATCTCGACGTCCGGCGTCTCACCGGGACGCAAGCCGTAGCGCAGAGCGTTGAAGATCTGCCGCTCGCTGAACCGCCCCATGCCGGTCATGTTGTCGGGCGTGAGGTTTCGCGGATAGGTCTTGAAGGGACCCATGATGAAGGTCTGCGTGGAGTCACGCCATCCGGCGAGCCATCCCGCACCCGCGGGATGCATCCCTCCGTGGCAGTCCCCGCAGCCATGGTGCATCGTGAGCGCACGGCCGCGCATCACGCTCGGGTCGAGCATCTCGCTCGCCGACGCTTCGTCGGTGGTCCAGCGCCCATCGCTCAATTCCACGACCGCTACACCGGAAAGAACTATCAGCAAGCCAGCAAAGCGGCCCGCGATGCGTGACGAACCCACGTTGACCTCCATCGGTCAGGAGAAGTGTAGCGAGACCTGCGCTAATTGCGTTTGGTGAGCTGCGACGGTTTGACCTCGAGAATTCCCATCATGCCGTGATCCTCGTGATCGAGGATGTGGCAGTGGAACATCCACTTTCCCGAGTAGGTCGCGTACCGCACGATGAAGCGGGCGCTCCCGTGCTTCGGCACGTTGACGACGTCCTTCCAGCTCCGGAACGGCTCGCGTACGCCATTGCGATCGAGCACCTGGAACTGGAAGCCGTGCAGATGAAATGGGTGATCCATCCCGACGAGATTCTCGACTTCCCAGATTTCCGTCGCATCGAGTGGCGCCGAGACGTCCACGCGGGCGGCGTCCATCATCCGGCCGTTGATCATCCCCTGCGTCAGGACCATGACGCGCGTCGCCGTCGACTGCGCCGTGTCGAGCACCGGAATCGTGCGCAGCTTCGTGGGAATGCGGACTGAAGCGACCGCCGGCTCGGGCGAGTATTGCAGCGTCAGCAGGTCGCGCGGCTCGTTCCACTTTGGCGGCCGCGTCTGCGGGATGTACCGATCGTAAGGCAGCGACTGGAGGGCAGTCGTGCTCCCGGGCGCGCCAGTCCCCCGAACGAGGAGCTCCACCCGCTCGGCGTTGGCCACCACGATCTCGTCGAGCTCGACCGGGCGCTCGAACAGTCCGCCATCGTTGCCCACGTGGAGGAGCTTGTGGCCAGGGAGCGACAGCCGGTACACCCGCGCCGCCGACGCGTTGATCACGCGCCACCGCTGCACCTCGCCCGCGCGAATCGTGAGCGTCGGCATCACCTTTCCGTTCACGAAGATGACGTCGCCCTCGCGCCCGTTCTCTTGATCGATCGTGCCCTGCGGCGAGAGCGAGGCCGGAAGATCGATCGCGCCATCGGCGGTGAATCGGTTGTCGGAGATGACGATGACCTGTTCCGGGATCGATTTCAGCGGATCATCGGCGGCCCTGACGACGATCGCGCCATAGAGTCCCTTGGCGATCTGATACCCGGTGCGGTGATGCGGATGTGGGTGATACCAGTACGTTCCCGCCGTGCCCGGCCGGATGGTGAAGACGTAGTCGTACGTCTCACCGGGCCCGACGGGATGAAACGGGCTGCCATCGGCCTTGAAGGGCAGATGCAAGCCA
>DASRHU010000158.1:0-2799 GCA_035650335.1 Gemmatimonadaceae bacterium
GCGAAGGCGCTCGGCATGCCGATCGCGACCGACATGAAGATCCAGGAGCTCGACGCGATCGATGCGTCGCGACTCGGCGTGCGGACGATCGAGCACTGGTACGGCATTCCCGACGCGGCCATTCCCGGTCCGCAGCACTTCCCGGTCGACTACAGCTACGATGACGAGCTCGACCGATTCCGCTGGGCCGGCGACATCTGGCGACAGGCCGATCCCACGCGACTCTCGGCGGTGCTCGACACGATGCTCGCGCACAACGTGACGTGGGACCCGACGTTCGCCGTGTACGAGGCGAATCGCGACCTCGCCCGCTCGCGGACACTTCCCTGGTTCTCCGAGTACGCGCTACCGAACGTGCTGGCCTTCTTCGAGCCGGATCCATCACGCCACGGGTCGTATCACTTCGACTGGACGACCACCGACGAGATCATGTGGCGCGACAACTACCGCATCTGGATGCGATGGGTGCGCGAATACGCGGCTCGTGGCGGGAACGTGACGGTGGGGTCGGACGCCGGCTTCATCTATCATCTATATGGCTTCGCGACCATCCGCGAGATGGAGCTGCAGCAGGAAGCGGGCTTTCATCCGCTCGAGGTGATCCAGCACGCGACATCGAACGGGGCGAAGGCGCTCGGGCTACCGAATACCGGAGTCATCCGTCCGGGATTCGAGGCGGACCTCGCCATCGTCGATGGGAACCCTTTGCACAATCTCAAGGTTCTCTACGGCACCGGCGTGGAGACCGTCGAGAACGGACGCACCGTGCGCCGCGGCGGCGTGCGCTGGACGATCAAGGACGGCATCGTCTTCGACGCGCCCGCGCTGCTGGCCGAGGTGCGCGACATGGTACGACGCGCGAAGGAAACGCAGACGGCGGCCCCGTAACACTCATTGCGAGATGATCATGGCAAACAAGGTCGGCAAGATCGAGAAGGACTGGGAAAAGGAGCTCACGCCCGAGCAGTACCACATCCTCCGCGAAAAGGGGACGGAGCGCGCCTTCACCGGCGCGTACGTCAACATGAAGGAGCCGGGGAAGTATCTGTGCGCGGGTTGTGGGACGGAGCTCTTTTCATCGGAAACGAAGTACGATTCCGGGAGCGGGTGGCCGAGCTTCTGGGCTCCGATCACGGAGAGCAACGTGGAGACCGAAGAGGATCGCAGCTTCGGCATGCGTCGCGTGGAGGTACACTGCGCGAACTGCGGCGGACATCTCGGTCACATCTTCGAGGATGGTCCGAATCCCACCGGACTGCGCTACTGCATCAATTCGGCGTCGCTCCGCCACGAGAAGGAGAAGGGGTAGATCGCGGCTGTGTGTGTTTCGACCCGAGTGTAGCGCCGTGAGGCGCATCGCGCTGGCCGCCTGCCTCGCGGTTATGACAGCCGCGTCGGTCCCGGTGCAAGGCTCCATCGGAGACACTCTTCCGGTGGTGGTGCCGGAGAGCGTTGGGATGTCAACGACGACGCTGCGCGAGATCGACCGCGCCCTGCTCCAGGGCCTGCAGGCGGGCGGCTATCCGGGCGCGGTCGTCGTCGTCGGGCGAAAGGAGGGCGTCGTCTGGCGTCGCGGATTCGGACGCACGACATGGTCGATGCTGAGCGCGCCGGTGACGCCAATGGAGACGATCTACGACGTCGCCTCGCTCACGAAAGTCGCGGCCACGACGATGGCGGCGATGATCCTGTGGGATGAAGGACGCCTGCGGCTCGATGCGCCGGTCGCGCGATATCTCCCGGCCTTTCGAGGCGACGGGCGCGAGTATGTGACGGTGGAGCAGTTGCTGACCCATCGGTCCGGGCTGCCCGCCGCGCCTGCGTTAGGCAGTGCCGCCACTCCGAGCGGTGCACGACGCGCACTGCTGACGACCCCCGTGAGGGGCGTGCCCGGGATGCGCGGAACGTATTCCGATGCCGGTCCCGCCATTCTCGCGCTGGTGATCGAATCCATCACCGGTGAGCCGCTCGACCGCTTCGTGGCGCGACGCGTCTACCGGCCGCTGGGCATGCGGCGGACGGCATTCCGTCCGTCGGAATCGCTCGCGAAGCTCATTGCGCCGACGTCGACGACCCTGGCTGCCGGCATCGTGCACGACGGTAACG
Organism: Gemmatimonadaceae bacterium; assembly: GCA_035650335.1. Classification (GTDB taxonomy): domain Bacteria; phylum Gemmatimonadota; class Gemmatimonadetes; order Gemmatimonadales; family Gemmatimonadaceae; genus JAICNG01. Next base: position 2,107 of record DASRHU010000158.1, read on the forward strand.
CGCGGCGGCTCGGGGGCGTGGCGGGGCACGCCGGACTCTTTTCGACCGGCGACGATCTCTCGCGCCTCGCGCTCGCGCTACTGAACGGCGGTGCGTCGAGACGCGTCCGCATCGTCAGCGACAGCGCGGTGGAGCGCTTCACGACGCGCAGCGCCGGGTGGCGCGCACTCGGCTGGGACACGTGCGCCGGCGGCGCGAGTTGCGGGCAACGCATGGGCGAGCGCGCCTTCGGTCACACCGGCTTCACCGGCACATCGATGTGGATCGATCCGCAGCGCGAGCTCTTCGTCATCGTGCTGACGAACCACGTGCTCCCGCGAGAGACGCCAGTGCCGATCGCGATCCTCGCCGACGTGAGAGCCGACATTGCCGACATCGCCGCCGCCGCGGTCGATCTGCCAGGCGACCCGATGATCGCGTTGAGGTCTGACCGGCGAATTGGCTGGGCCGGTTATTAGGCTGCGCCGCCGGACAGGCATCAAGAACCCAGGGGTTCATCCGCGGATGACACGGAGTGGACTGTAACGGCCTGATCGCTCCCTGGCGCCGATGACTCTCCACGCGCAGGTCCAAAGCAGCTTTTGTTGTCGCGCATAGCGGGTTCAATGCACCAGGAGCGATCCGCAGCATCCGCTCCATCCGCCTCATCCGTATAGACCCTCTGTTCTTGATGCCCGTTCAGAGCGGGCCGGC